>CAYWOM010000052.1:0-7728 GCA_964459905.1 uncultured Polaribacter sp.
AGGATATTTAGTCTTGATGGCATTGTATTGTTTCATTAAAGGAGTTACCTTTTTTGGTTTCGATTTTGCCAAGTTTTTTAGAAATTTGTAGTTAGTTTTGCGAAGATATAAAATATAGTTGTTAGCATTTATTTTTTTAGTTAAGCTATCGTTTATATACAAGAGCAGTAGCGGATTATATTGCGACTACTTTTCGGAAAGCAATATACTTAATTAAATGCAAAAGCAGTTATAGTATGCACCCAAACCGCTATTACTTTTTTACCTTGTTGTATGCCGTTTTTTTATTCTTTTTTCGTCTCAAATTTCGGCACAAAATAATTCAAGCAATAAAGCATTGCTCCGTATGTAAAAATGAGCGTAGGCATATTGGTATTAAATCCTAAATCAAATTCTGGAATACCAAATAACTCTCTAAAAGATTTTGTGGCAATGAGTAGCATAAAAATAATTCCATAAGCGAAAACAGAAATAATTGCAATTCTATTTTTTGTAGTTCTAATAATTCCTTTTTTTGCTTCTTCTCTAAAGAAATACCATATCGCAGCAATACTAAATAAGGCTTCAATTAAAATGGCTAAATAAGGATTAGATGCATACAATCCAAGACCAGCTTCCATTGTATCTGCCCCAAAAATGTGGTGCATATGACCTGAAAAGAAATCTAAAACAAAATGGATTGATACTAAAGCCACACTTACTAAGCCTATTTTGGTGTTTTTGAATAGCAGTTTCCCAAGTAAGAAAACAATTGCCAACCAAAATAATTGCGGTAACACATCGTGACTGTATAACATATCTACTACCATATTACTTAAAGTTGCATCAAAGGCATCACTCGGATTGGTAGGTTCAATACCTAAATAGTGAAAGGTAAACCACAAAAAATCTTGTAATTGAGATATAATTAAAAAATAAAGTAACGTTCCTTTTGGGAATTTTTGTTTTGCAATTAATGCCGTTGTAAAATGTCCTGCTAACATAATTTCTGTTTAATTTTTGTAGTTTTGCTATCGAATTGAAAGCAAAACTAATAATTACTATCAAATTAATAGTAATAATTTATAAAAAATGAAAAAAGAATTTCGCTCTGGCTGTCCAATCTCATCTACATTAGATGTTGTAGGTGATAAATGGTCTTTGTTAATCATTAGAGATATGCTTGTTAAGCACAAAAAGACTTTCAAGGAAATTTCTGATTCAGATGAAAAGATTGCACCAAGTATTTTATCTGCACGATTAAAATTGTTAGAGTCGTATAAACTGATTTTCAAAACGAAAGCGCCAGATAACAAAAAAGAAAATATTTATTTGTTAACGAAAAAAGGGATTCGTTTAACACCAATAATTATTGAATTCAGTTTGTGGGGAAATTCAAATATGCAAGAATTTAATAAAATAGATAATATTGAAGGCTTGAATTTAGATAAGACTTTAATTATTCAAACAGTTCAAGATAATTATAATTCTATGTTGCTTAATTTCCGGTAAGGTTGCTCTTTAATGACATACAACAAAAAATATAACCACTAATTACGAACTAAAATAAATGAGAAAACTTAAAAATAACGAGTTAGGTAGAATTACAGTCGATGAATTTAAAGCTGTAGAAAAAACACCAATTATTGTAGTTTTAGACAATATTAGAAGTTTAAATAATATTGGTTCTGTGTTTAGAACTAGCGATGCTTTTTTGATTGAAAAAATCTATTTATGTGGTATTTGTGCTACACCACCAAATAAAGACATTCATAAAACAGCTTTAGGCGCAACAGAATCTGTAGCTTGGGAATACGTTGAAGAAACATTAACTTTAATTGAACAATTAAGAAATGAAAATGTAAAAATTTTGGCAATAGAGCAAGCCAAAAAAAGCACAAAATTGAACGAATTTGAACCTAGAAAAGGAGAAAAGTATGCAGTTGTTATGGGTAATGAAGTAAAAGGAGTACAACAAGAAGTGGTAAATGCTGCTGATTTTTGTATTGAAATTCCGCAATTAGGCACCAAACATTCTTTAAACGTTTCTGTATCAACTGGTGTTGTTTTGTGGGATTTGTTTAAAAAAATGAAATATTAGGTTTTGTTTTAATGATAATATTATATAATTTCATTTTTTATAAATACACTATAAAAAATTATTTAATTAATTACTATTAGCGTCTTCAATTTATTAAATAATTAGATATTTATAAGCTAAAAATTTTATAATCTTTTACAGAAATAATTAAACAAACCTATGTAGTTATGCTTATAAAAAACTTATTATTCCTATTATATCTAAGTAGTTTCATACTTCATTCTCAAGAGAAAAAAGACTCAATACTCTTTTATTTAGAAAATGCTAAAGGTTTAAATACTATACCATTCTTGGAAAAAGCCGTTAAGCTGTCTAATGAGCAAGAAATAGACTCCCTATATAGAGCTGTAAATTATAGATATGGTCTAAACAGTTATTTTTCTAGAGATACCTTAGGGTTAGAAATTGCTAGAAAAAATTTATTAAAATATTTTAAATATAAGAAAGACTCAGCTTCTTTATCAGATGCTTACTTCTTTAAAGCTTATATTCATCGTATTAATTATAAGCTAGACAGTTCTTTTTATTCTTGTAATAAAGCTAAAAATATTGCTATTCTTATCAAAGACTCTATACGAGTTGCTAAAAACTTACATCAGATGGCTGTTGTGCAATGGAAAGAAAACGATTTGTTAGGCAGTGAAATATCAGCAATAGAAGGCATAAAATACGTAGAGTCTAAGAAAGGAGTTAGAGTTTTAGATTATCTTTATAATACTTTAGGAATTGCTTTAAATCTTGCGGGTAAAAACAAAGAGGCTCGTTTTTATTTTAATAAAGCAATAAACTTGTGCTTATTAGAGCCTGTAAAACGTATTAGAGAGAGTGATTACTTATTATATATAAATAATATTGGAATTACGTACTATAAAGAAGGTAATATAAAAAAAGCGATTTCCTTATATAAACAAATCTTAAAGAAAGATAGTATAGAAATAAAATACCCAAAACCTTATACTTATCTTTTTGAAAATTTATCGTATTCCTATTATTTAAATGGTAACTACCAAAAAGCAATTACAGGGTTTAAAAAAGTTTTAAAAATTAGAGAATTAGAAAAAAACTTAATTTATCAAACTGTTACACATACTAGTTTGGCCGAGGTCTATTTTAAAACCAAAAATTATCCTTTAGTAAGGTATCATGCAAAAAAAGGCCTTTTTTTAGGAAAAAAAACAGCAAGTAATTCAAGTGTTTTAGAGTGTTTAAGCTTGTTGTCTAAAGTTACTAAGGCAGAAGTTGCAAATAAACATTTAGAAGAATATATTAGTTTAAATGATAGTTTAATTAAACATGAACGTAATTTAAAAAACCAATTTGCTAAGATTAAGTATGATACTGAAAACAAAAAGAAAGAAAATAATTTTTTAAAATTAAAGAATACAATAACACAGAAAGAAGTAGAAAAGCTAAAACAGCAAAAAACTATTGCTTGGTTAGTAGCAGGGGTATTTCTTCTTTTTATAACTCTTGGATGTGCTGTTTTTTATTATGTAAGAAAAAAATTACTGTATCAAACAAAATTACAACAAGCAGAGGCTAGAGAAAAAGAACGAAAAAAAATGGCGCAATCTTTGCACGATGAAATTAAAGGAGATTTAAGCATGTTACTTTTACAGCTAGAAAATAAAGGTCTAATTAGAGAAGCAAAAAACTTATATATGATAAAAAAAAATGTTAGAAGCTTGTCTCACCAATTAAGTAGCGAAAGTTTTAATGATGTTTCTTTTAGAGATCAAATAGTTAATTTAGTATCTGATTTTTATGAAGATTATTTTATAATTAACATACTAGAATTAGAAAGTATAAAATGGAAAATGATTAATAATGTTATTAAAAGAACGCTATATTTAGTAGTAAGGGAGAGCATACAAAATGCTAAGAAGTATTCTGAAGCAACAATTTTAAATTTAGTTTTTAGTCAAACAAAAAAGACAGTTTGTTTAACAATTACGGATAATGGAAAAGGGTTTGATACTAAAATTCTAAAAAAGGGAATTGGAATAAAAAATATGAAAGAACGAATAGAAGAATTAAATGGTGATTTTTCTATTGAAAGTGAAACACAAAAAGGAACAATCACAAAAATTGAAATTATTAAAAATGACAACTAAAATAAGAATTCTAATTGTAGATGATCATCAACTTATTCTAAAAGGAATTATCTGTTCATTGAAAGAAGTTGGTGATTTTGATATTGTTACAGCCAATACTTGTGATGATGCTCTTAATATTTTAAAAATACACCAGGTAAAAAATCCTTTTCAAATTCTTTTTACAGATCTAAGTTTTAGCAATAATACTAGTGTTACGGTTTTAGAAAATGGAGAAGCTTTAATAAAAGAAATTAGAAATAGTAATATTATGGTAAAAATTGCTGTAATTACTGGTCACTCAGAAACCAATAAGGTATTTAATGTAATTAGAAACCTTAACCCAGATGCATATTTATTAAAAAGTAAAAGCGATGCTAAAGAACTTCTTTTTGCAATCGAAAAAATACAAGAAAACGATTATTATTATACACATGAGATTCATCAAAAAATAATGAAAAGAACCATTATAGAGGTTAAGATGGATGATATTGCTATTCAAATTTTAAAAGAGCTTCCAAAGCACCCAAAGATTAGTAATTTAGAAGATGTTATTATTAAGCCAGATGGGTCTACTATTAAATTAAGGTCAATAGAGTCTAGATTAGCGAAACTAAGAGCAGATTTAGATGCAAATAATAATTCTGACTTATTATTAAAAGCAAAAGAACTAGGAATTATAGATTAACTTTTTTACAGAAAACAACCTTTTTTTTTGCGGCTTTCTGTATTTTAAAAATTAAAAGTTAAACTACTTTTGCAGCATGTTAGTTTTATAGCTAATTGTATGTTAAGTAAATGGTTATTTTAGGGGTAAAAGCCATTTAATTAAGATAAAGCCTTCCTTTTTTAGGAGGGCTTTATTATTAAAATACCTAAAATTAGTTTTGTGTTCATAAAATAGATCTGGGGTCTAAAAGCAGTATTAAATTTTGCTTTAAAAAAGGCTGTTTTAATTACTGTACCTATATCTGTTTTATTCAAATAGAAATAGATAAAACGTCCAATTAAAGTTGCATCAATTATTACAATTCACAAAGACATATTTTAAAAAACCTAAATAGTAGTTATTTATAAATTATTAAAATTAGAAGTACTTGGTATTATTGACTGATTTTATTGCGGAAAAAGACCTTTTTTATTGCGGTTTAATACAGTCTAAAATTTAAAAAGTAAATTATCTTTGCAGTGTGTTAGTTTTATAGCTAATACAAATAATATTGCTAAGTTAAAGAAATGGTAATTTTAGGGGTAAAAACCATTTTTTTAATTAAAATAGAGCCTTCCTTTTTAAGGAGGGCTTTATTATTTAGATACCCAAAATTAGTTTTGCAATCATAAAATAGATTAAAATTCCAAAAATATCATTAGATGTTGTAATAAAGGGCCCCGTTGCAATTGCTGGATCTATACCTCTTTTATTTAAAAATAATGGTACAAATGTACCTATTAAACCCGCAACAATAATTACAATTACTAAGGATACAGAAATTGCTAACGCAAGTCCTATTTCATCTTTATATAACCAAACAAACAAAAACAAAAAGAGTGCCAAAACAACCCCGTTTAAGGCGGCTAACAACATTTCCTTTAAAAGCCTACTATTTATACTTCCTTTTACATCGTCATTTGCTAAACCCTGTACAATAATTGCAGAAGATTGTACACCAACATTACCCGCCATGGCTGCAATTAAAGGCGTAAAGAAGAATAAAGCTGCATATTTAGAAAACACTCCTTGAAAACCTTCCATAATTATAAAAGCACCAACACCACCAATTAAGCCTAAAAATAACCAAGGCAAACGCGCCTTTGTTAGTTCTAAAATACTATCATCAGAATCTACATCTTGTGTTAAACCTGCTGCCATTTGATAATCTTTGTCGGCTTCTTCTTTTAAAACATCTACAATGTCATCAATTGTAATTCTGCCCAACAATACGTTATTATTATCTACCACAGGAATGGCTTCTAAATTGTATTTTGCCATTATTTTTGCAACTTCTTCATCGTCTTGGTTTACGTTTACAGCATCTACTTTTGGTTTAGAGATATCGGCAATTATTTGGTCTGATTTGGCAATAATTAAATCTTTTAAAGACAATCTACCCACCAATTTATCTTCTTTATCTACTACGTAAATAGAGTGTACTCTAGTAACCTCTTTTGCTTGCCCTCTTATTCTACGCATACAACCAGCAACTGTCCAAGTTTCATAGACTTTTACCAATTCTTTTGCCATTAAAGAACCTGCAGTATTATTATCATAAGATAATAATTCTTTAATATCTGCGGCTAATTCATCATCATCTATTGCAGAAATAACCCTTTCTTGGCGCTCTTCAGAAAGTTCGCCAATAATATCTGCAGCATCATCAGAATCCATTTCTTCAACTTCTTCTGCAATTTCTTTGGCAGATAAGTTTTCAAGAATTTTTTCACGAATATCTTCGTCTAGTTCTGTTAAAATTTCAGATGTTTTTTCGCTATCTAAAAGTTTAATAATATAAATGGCTTGTTCAAAATCTAATTCTTCTAAAACCTCTGCAATATCTGCATAATGAAAATCAAAAAACAAGTTAGAAAGCGCTGTATCATTTTTAGAATTGATGAGGTTTGTTATATTTTCTAAAAGATTATTTGTAATTTCAAATGCCATTTTTTGCTAGTTTTTGGGTAAGAAAAATAAATTCTTGAACAGATAATTGTTCGGGCCTTTTTGTAAAAAAAACGTCTTCTTTTAAAGAATCGGCAAGATTGAAAGATTTTAAGCTAGAACGCAACATTTTTCTACGTTGGTTAAAAGCTGTTTTTACCACTCTAAAAAATAATTTTTCATCTACAGGCAAAGAATAATCTTTTTTTCTGATGAACCTTATAACGCCAGAATCTACTTTTGGTGGCGGATCGAAAACTGTTGGCGGAACGGTAAACAAATACTCTACATCAAAAAAAGCTTGTGTTAAAACAGATAGAATTCCGTATATTTTAGAGCCTTCTTTTTCTGCAATTCTCATGGCAACTTCTTTTTGAAACATGCCTGCAAATTCTGGTACAAATTCTCTGTATTCAATAGCTTTAAAAACAATTTGTGTAGAAATATTGTAAGGAAAATTACCAATAATAGCTACTTGTTTTTTATTAAAAATTACTGATAAATCATACTTTAAAAAATCACCTTCTATAATTTCGAATTTATCTGATGAGGTATTTAATTTTAGATGTTCTACCGGAAAAACATCTTTTAGATAGGCTACAGAGTCTCGGTCTAGTTCCATAACCGTAATCTTTGGCTTTTTCTGCAACAAGTATTTTGTTAAAACACCCATTCCCGGTCCAATTTCTAAGACATTATCATAGCCGTTTTCGGTTAAAGCATCTGCAATATTTTTTGCAATTGTTTCATCCTTTAAAAAATGCTGCCCTAAATGTTTTTTTGCTCTAACGTTTATCATCTTTAATTACTTGCTACTGTTGGAAAAAACTCATTAATTACTTTTAATTCTGTTCTAAAAGCTAGTAATTTATCACCAAACCTTTTTAAACTTTCCGATT
>CAYWOM010000053.1:0-7649 GCA_964459905.1 uncultured Polaribacter sp.
TTTCTTTTAATAACTGAAAATCTCTATGATAACCGGTTGGTAAATTGTTGGTAATTAGTACCATTTCTGTTTGCAACGCCTGAATTTTATTACATTTTCCACGGATTAATTCAAAAACATCCGGGTTTTTTTTATGTGGCATAATGCTACTTCCGGTTGTTAATTCATCAGGAAAAGTAATAAAACTAAAATTCTGACTCATATATAAACACACATCCATTGCAAAACGAGCCATAGTATTACACAAGCCGCCCAAAGCAGCAGCAATAGAACGCTCACTTTTTCCTCTGCTTAATTGTGCAGCAACAACATTGTATTTTAGAGTAGAAAATTTTAATTCTTTGGTAGTTAATTCTCTATCTATAGGAAAAGAGCTACCATAACCAGCAGCAGAACCTAACGGATTTTGGTCTACAACTTTAGCAACTGCATTTAGCATATATACATCGTCAATTAGTAATTCTGCATACGCAGAAAACCACAACCCAAATGATGATGGCATTGCCACTTGCAAGTGCGTATAACCAGGTAAAAGACTTTCTTTGTGTGTTTCTGCTAAACCTAAAAGCGTATTAAAAAGTGTTTTTGTTTTACTATTTATAATTGCCAAATTTTCTTTATAATACAATTGAAGTGCTACTAAAACTTGGTCATTTCTAGAACGAGCAGTATGTATTTTTTTACCAACTTCGCCTAATTTATTGGTTAATTCCCATTCAATTTTAGAATGCACATCTTCAAAAGACTCCTCAATAATAAAGGTTTCGTTTTCTATATCAACTGCTAATTCTTTTAAACCTCTTTTTAAGTCTTTTAATTCATCAGTAGTTATAATGCCAATAGATTGCAGCATAATAGCATGTGCTAAAGAAGCCTGAACATCATATTTTGCAATATGCATATCAATTTCTCTATCGTTACCAACTGTAAAAAGTTCTATTTTTTTATCTATTGAAAATCCTTTGTCCCAAAGTTTCATGTTTTTATGTTTAAGCGTGTAATTATTTATTTGTTTAATTGTAAAAATATTGAATTGAGTCTAACCGTTTTATACAATTACACGATTTAACAGTTCAACATATATCGCTATTCCTTCTTCAATTTCTGATAAATAAATAAATTCATCCGCAGAATGAGAACGAGTACTATCTCCAGGGCCTAATTTTAAAGATTGGCAAGTTAAACAAGCTTGGTCTGAAAGAGTAGGAGAGCCGTATGTTTCTCTTCCCATGGCAACGCCGGCTTTTACTAATTGGTGTTCTATAGAAATAGCCGACGAGTTTAAGCGTAAACTACGTGGCGTTATTTTTGTGCAAGGTGATTTTTCTTGTAAAATAGCTGCTATTTCTTCATTGGTATACGCGTCGTTTACACGAACATCTATCACCAAATCTACATGTGCCGGAACTACATTGTGTTGCGAACCTGCATTTATTTGTGTAACAGTCATTTTAACATCGCCTAAAGCCTTAGATGTTCTATCGAATTTAAAATCTTTAAACCATTGTAAAACATCAATGGTGTTGTAAATAGATTTGTTGTTATTTGGGTGCGCGGCATGACTTGGAGTTCCTGTTACCACAGCATCAAAAACAACCAAACCTTTTTCAGCAACGGCTAAATTCATTAACGTTGGTTCGCCAACAATGGCCACATCAATTTTAGGAATAATTGGTAACATACTGTTTAATCCGTTTGCACCACTACTTTCTTCTTCTGCAGAAGCAATAATTACTATATTATATTTTAAGTTTTTTTGATTGTAAAAATTTGTAAAAGTAGCTAATAGAGAAACCAAACAGCCGCCAGCATCATTAGCTCCTAAACCGTATAGTTTTCCGTCTTTAACAATTGCCTTAAAAGGATTATTTGTATAGGCAGAATTAGGATGAACAGTATCGTGATGCGAGTTTAATAATAATGTTGGCTTGCTTTTATCAAAATATTTATTGGTTGCCCAAATATTATTTTTTGTTCTTTTAAACGGAATTTTATATTCGGTAAACCAACCTTCTATTAGCAAAGCTGTGTTTTCTTCTTCGGATGAAAAAGACTGGGTTTCAATCAAATTCTTTAAAAGAGATATTGCGTTTTCTGTTAATTGTTTAATTTCCATTTTAGAGCGTTATTGTTGTGTAATTACTGTTTTTTTTTGCAAACATTGCCGTATTACCAATGTGTATTTTATAAACTCCGTTTTGTAAAGCATCAAAACAATTTTCTAATTTTGGTAACATTCCGTCTGAAATAATTCCGTCTTTTAATAACTGTTTATATATTTTAGAGTTAATGTTTTTAATTACAGATTCTTTGTCATTAAAATCTTGTAAAACGCCATTTAATTCAAAACAATAATAAACGGTAGTTTTATATATACTGCTCATTCCAGTAGCTAATTGAGAAGTAATTGTGTCTGCATTTGTGTTTAATAATTGTCCTTTTTTATCATGTGTAATTGCACAAAAAACAGGCGTAAATTCGGCTTTAATTAATTTATTAATAGAAGTAGTATTTACCTTTTTTACATCTCCAACAAAACCAAAATCAATTTCTTTAACAGGTCTTTTATCAGATTGAATGCTATTAATATCTGCACCAGTTAAACCAATTGCATCTATCTGTAATGCTTGTAATTTTGCAACCACATTTTTATTTACCAAACCACCATAAACCATTGTAATTACTTCTAAAGTTTCCTTATCAGTAATACGTCTACCATTAATCATTTTAGATTCAATTCCTAATTTTAATGCAATATTTGTAGCGCGCTTTCCACCACCATGCACTAAAATTTTCTTTCCTTCTAAGTTAGAAAATAGTTTTAGAAATTTGTGTAATGAAGTTTCATCTTCAATAATGTTTCCTCCAATTTTTATGATTGATAGTTTTTCCATTCGAGCTGAACTTGTTTTAGTTTCTTTTTTAAATATTTGTTATTACAAGGATGAGTGATAAAGTAATTTGTTTTTAATCAACAGATTGCTTAGTTCCTCGCAATGACGTTTACTTTTTATTTATTACTTTCTAAAATTTTTTTTAAAACCAATTGCGCCGCAAAAGTTCTATTATTTGCTTGTTCAATTACAATTGAATTTTCGCTATCTAAAACCGCATCTTCAACAACTACATTTCTTCTAACAGGTAAACAATGCATAAACTTAGCTGTTCCAATTTTATCTTTGGTTATCATCCAATCCAAATCGGTTTTTGTTATTTTTCCATAATCTTCATAAGAACTCCAGTTTTTAGCATAGATAAAATCTGCATCTTTAAAAGCTTCCTCTTGATTATAAAAAATGGGTGTGTCTTTAGTAATTTCAGTATTCAAATTATACCCTTCAGGGTTTGCAATTACAAATTCTACATCCATCTTTTGCATGGCTTGTACAAAACTATTGCCAACTGCATGTGGCAAGGCTTTTATATGTGGCGACCAACTTAAAACTATTTTTGGTTTTTTCTTTTTAGAGAATTCAGAAATTGTTAAAGCATCTGTTAATCCTTGAAGTGGATGAGAAGTAGCACTTTCCATATTAATAATTGGTACAGAAGCATTTTTTATAAAAGCGTTTAAAACGTGTTCGCTTTCATCTTTTTCTTTATCTATTAACGTAGGGAAAGCTCTTACTGCAATAATATCGCAGTATTGAGAAACAACAGCAGCAGCTTCTTTAATATGTTCTGCGGTAGTTCCATTCATAACCGACCCATCGTTAAATTCTATTCCCCAAGCATCTCCAGAAACATTCATTACAATGGGGTTCATACCCAAATTTAATGCTGCTTTTTGTGTACTTAAACGTGTTCTTAAACTCGAATTAAAAAATAATAACCCTAATGTTTTATTTTTTCCTAACTCAATATTTTTTAACGGATTTTTCTTAATTTCTTTTGCTTCTTCAATCCAAGAATTTATATTCTCAATGTCGTTTATGTGTGTGTATTTTTTCATGTCTATTATTTTGTCACAAATTCACAAAAGTCAATTTCTTCTTACTTTATAATGCTTGCAATTCGCTTTTTAAAGCATCAAAAAACACATTAATATGCCTTTTTTTAACTGTTAAAGAAGGTAAAATTCTTATTAAATTTGGGTTTTTAGCACTTCCTGTAAATATTCTGTGTTTATAGATTAAGTTTTTACGAAGTTCTGCAATCGGAAAATCGAATTCTAACCCCAACATTAATCCTCTTCCTTTTAGTTTTTTTAATTGTGTAATTTCTTTTGATTTCTCTACAAAATAGGTGGATATTTCTATCGCATTTTCCATCAATTTTTCTTCTTCAATTACATTTAAAACGGTTAAAGTTGCTGCACAAGCCAAATGATTTCCGCCAAAAGTGGTGCCTAACAAACCAAATGAAGATTTTATTGAAGGATGAATTAAAATTCCGCCAACCGGAAAACCATTTCCCATTCCTTTTGCTATAGAGATAATATCGGGTGTAATATTGTGTTTCTGGTAGGCAAAAAAATCGCCAGTTCTACCAAAGCCAGACTGTACTTCATCAGCAATAAAACAGGTATTGTATTTTTTACAGAGTCTTTCTAAGCTTTGGTAAAATTCTGTAGTTCCTTCATCTAAGCCACCAACTCCTTGAATAATTTCTACAATAACTGCACAGGTTTTGTTTTCTTTTAAAATGGTATCTGCAAGAAATAAATCGCCAAATTCAATAAAATCAACTTCTTGTTGTGCGTTAATCGGAGCAATAATTTTAGGATTATCTGTAGCAACAACAGTTGCCGAAGTTCTACCATGAAACGAATTTTTAATAGCTAATATTTTCTTTTTTTTAGTATGAAAAGAAGCTAATTTTAAGGCGTTTTCATTGGCTTCGGCGCCAGAATTACATAAAAACAATTCGTAGTCTTTACAGCCAGATACCGTTTCTAATTTGTTTGCCAATGCTACTTGCATCGGGTTTTTAATAGAATTGCTATAAAAACCTATTTTAGCAATTTGCTCGCTAATGTTTTTTACATATTTTGGATGCGAATGGCCAATAGAAATTACTGCATGCCCGCCATATAAATCTAAATATTTATGATTGTTTTCATCGTAAACATAAACATCTTGTGCTTTTACAGGTGTAATATCAAATAATGGATATACGTTAAATAAACTCATAATTTTTATTTTAGCAAGGGAGCATGCTCTCTTGTGTTTTTTAAGCAAGAGGTTTAAAACCCTTGTTATTTTATATTTGTTCTTCTTTAATAGTATTAATTTTATTAAAAGAAGCCACCATTCCTTGTATTAAAGAAGAACTCAAACCTTTGTGTTCCATTTCATTTAAACCTGTAATTGTACAACCTTTAGGAGTGGTAACCCGGTCTATTTCTTCTTCAGGGTGATCGCCGTTGGTTATTAATAAATTTGCAGCACCTTCACTAGTAAACATTGCCAATTCTTGGGCTTCTTTTGCATCGAAACCTAGCTGAATTGCCGCTTGTGTTGTAGCTCTAATTAAACGCATCCAAAAAGCAATGCCGCTTGCGCAAACCACCGTTGCAGCTTGCATTTGAGTTTCAGGAATAGTCATAGAATGACCTAGTCTGTTAAAAATAGCTTCTGCAATTCCTATTCTTTTTTTGCCTTGCAAATTTGCACACAAACAGGTCATCGATTTACCAACCGCAATAGCCGTATTTGGCATGGCTCTAATAATAAATTTATCTGTACCAATTTTTTCTTCAATTTTTGAAATTGAAAACCCAGTAATCGTAGAAATTACTACATGTTTTTCTGTTAATAATGGTTTTATTTTGTTTAAAACCCCTTCAAAATGAGCTGGTTGAACAGCAAATATTAAAATGTCAGAATTTTTTACAGCTTCTTTATTGTCTGTGGTTAAGAATACGTCTTTGTATCCATTAAAATTTGCAATTTCCTCTAAATTTCTTTTTGTTAAATACAAAGAGGTAATTGCGTTGTTGGTAATTAAACCTTTGGCAATAGATTTTCCTAAATTACCAGTTCCTATAATTGCTATTTTCATAATTCTATATTTTTTGGGCGTTACCACAAGGGTCGCGCTTTACACTATATCTTTTTTCGTTCCTCAAAAAGGATGTCGTTTCAATCGCTAACGCGGGCGCTATTAATTCTTTAAAAATAATTAGCTTTTAAATTAATTCCTTCCGTTTCTTTAAAACCAAACATCAAATTCATATTCTCAATTGCTTGTCCAGATGCACCTTTTAACAAATTATCAATAGTACTTGTAATTAATAATTTATTGTTATGTTTTGTTAAATGAAGCAAACATTTATTAGTGTTTACCACTTGTTTTAAATGAATTTCTTCATCAGAAACAAACGTAAAAACGGCATCTTTATAATACGTTTTGTATAGTTCTTTTGCGTCTTCTAAGCTGCCTTTAAACTTTGTATAAACAGTTGCAAAAATTCCTCTAGAGAAATTACCACGATTTGGAACAAAAATAATTTCAGAATTAAAATCTGTTTGTAATTGATGTACTGTTTGATTAATTTCCCCTAAATGCTGATGTGTAAAAGTCTTATAATGAGAAAAATTATTGTCTCGCCAAGTAAAATGTGTTGTTTTAGATAAAGATGTTCCTGCACCCGTTGCGCCAGTTACTGCATTTATATGAACATCATTTTGCAATAAATTATTTGTTGCTAAAGGTAAAATTGCCAATTGCAATGCCGTTGCAAAACAACCAGGATTTGCAATATATTTTGCTGATTTTATAGCTTCTTTGTTCAATTCTGGTAAACCATAAACAAATTCTTTTCCTTCTAAATTTTTATTAGCAGTTAATCTAAAATCATTACTTAAATCGATAATTTTTGTCTTTGAAGAAAATTTAGTTTTCTCTAAAAAGGCTTTGGAGTTTCCGTGACCTAAACACAAAAACAACACATCTACATTTGCATTAATTTCTGATGTAAAATTCATTTCTGTGCTTCCAATTAAGTCTTGATGTACTTTATGTAATTTATTTCCAGCGTTAGAGGTACTAAAAACAAAATTCAGATTCGTTTTTGGGTGATTTAACAACAATCTGATTAATTCTCCTGCCGTATAACCTGCGCCACCAATAATTCCTATTTCTAAATTTTTCATTCGGTTGTTTTTTAGACCTAACAGGTTTTAAAAACCTGTTAGGTCTGATTACTCAATTAAGAATTTACTTGCTGATAAATCTTATTCTGATTTCCTAAAATTTTAATAAATCCTTTTGCGTCATCAGCAGTCCAAGCTTTATTTTCTTCGCCATACGTACTAAATGCACTAGACATTAAATCGTGATTAGAAACAATTCCGTCTAAAGAAAAATGATACGGCTTTAAAGTAACAACAACATTTCCAGAAACCATTTTTTGAGAACTTTGTAAAAAAGCTTCAGTATCTCTCATTACAGGATCTAAATATTGACCTTCATGCAAATGCATTCCGTAAAAACTAGATAAGTATTCTTTGTGCTGTAATTGCCACTTTGTTAAAGTATGTTTTTCTAATAAATGATGTGCTTTAACAGTAATTAAAGCAGCAGCAGCTTCAAAACCAACTCTTCCTTTTGTACCAACAATTGTATCACCAACGTGAATATCTCTACCAATTGCATATTTAGAAGCAATTTCATTTAGATTCTCAATATTTACTTCTGGGTTGTTT
>CAYWOM010000054.1:0-7642 GCA_964459905.1 uncultured Polaribacter sp.
ATGAAGTTACTATTAATGTTACGGGTAAATTAAGTAGCGGAAAAACTGTAAGAACTCCAAAAACTTTTAGAATAAAAGATATTCCAGCAGCAATGGGTAGTGTTAGAAATCAATATGGAACCGTTAGAATGCCAAAATCTGGTTTGTCTAATGCACCAATTAGTGCCGGTTTACCGGATTTTATGTTCGATTTAAAATTACAAGTAAATAGCTTTAAAATTAAAGTACCTGGTCAATTAACAATTATTGTAAATGGTGCTAGACTTAATGCGGCAGCAAAACAAAAATTATCGAAAGCTAAAAGAGGAGATATTATTAACATCTACGATATTAAGGCTACAATTATTGGTAACTCCTATAAACTTAAAAAAGTATTACCCGTTAATATAGAGTTAACAAACTAGAAGTAAAAAAATAAAATATGTTTAAAAATCTTTTAATATTATTTTTCGCATTCACTTTAAGTGGTTCAATTTATGCGCAAGCAAATTTATTGAATTCTAAAAAAGTAGAACAAATAGGAAAGAAAAACGCGGAACAATTAGCAGTAGAAAATAATGGTCCATTGGCTTATGGTTATGTAGATGATAGAGATGTTCTTTGGTCTAAAGTTATTTGGGAATTTGTAGATTTAAATCAAAAAATAAACTTACCCTATTATTTTCCTATAGATACTATCAACATATCTACAGACAGAAGATCTTTGTTTGATACTCTTGTAAAAGGTATTAAACAAGGCAAAATAGAAGAAGCTTATACGGATTCTTTCTTCACATCAAAAATTACTCAAGACGAAATAGAAACACGTTTGGTAAATATTCGTGAAGAAAATGGGTATACAGATACTTTTAGAATTCAAACTGAAGATGTTGAAGGATACATGATAAAAGGAATGTGGTATTTTGATAAGCGTCAGGGTGAATTAAAATACAGGTTGTTAGCATTAGCTCCTATGGGAAAAGATGTGCAAACTTTAGGTGTAGAGAATGTAGAGGATGAAGAATTATATGAATTGTTTTGGGTTTTCTTCCCAGCAGCAAGAGAAATTTTACATAAGGCAAAAGTGTTTAATCCAAAAAATGCATCGCAACCAATTTCTTTCGATCATATGTTAAATGCAAGAAGATTTAGTAGTATAATTGTAAAGGAAGAAAATATTTATGGTAACAGAGCTATAGCAGATTATGTTAGAGGAAATTCTTTATTTCAATTACTAGAAGCTAATAAGATTAAAGAAAACATTAGAGACAGAGAAATGGATATGTGGAATTATTAAATTCTACGAATTTAAAACAGAAAAGCGTTTCATTTTTGGAATGCTTTTCTGTTTTAAAGAACTATTTTTATCCAATGAAAGTAGATTATATAATTGTAGGTTTAGGATTGGCAGGTTTGGCATTTGCAGAAGAATTATTAAATGCAAAAAAAACGTTTATTGTTTTTGAAGATAATTCTCAAACCTCTTCTTTAGTGGCAGGAGGTGTCTATAATCCGGTGGTTTTAAAACGATTTACACCTGTTTGGAATGCTGCACACCAGCTAGATACAGCAATGCCTTTTTACGAAAAATTAGAACAAAAACTACAGCAGAAGTTCGATGAAAAATTTGTTATAAAACGCGTTTTTAAATCTATTGAAGAACAAAATAATTGGTTTACTGCTGCCGATAAACCCATTTTAAATCAGTTTTTAAACACTACAATAGATAGCAAAAAATACAATGGGGTTATTGGTGATTTTGGTTTTGGTATTGTAAATGGAACAGGCAGAATAGATACCTTAAAATTAATTAATGCTTACAGAAATTTTTTAACAGACGCTAAGAAAATCCGTTTTGAAAAGTTTGAGCATCAAGAAATAGTGCTATCATCAGAAAAAAACACTTACAAAGAAATTGAATTTGGCAAAGCTGTATTTTGTGAAGGGTTTGGGTTAAAGCAAAATCCGTATTTCAATTACTTGCCATTAGAAGAAGTAAAAGGCGAATTAATTACAATTCACGCGCCAGAATTAGCAATAGATTTTTTATTGAAATCTGCTTTATTCTTAATCCCTTTAGGCGATAATCACTACAAAGTTGGCGCAACTTTTAATCATAAAGATAAAACTTCTAAGCCAACAGAAAATGGAAAAAATGAACTGATAGCAAAATTAGAAAAGGTAATAAATGTACCTTATAAAATTATAAATCAAACTGCCGGAATTAGACCTGCAACCCATGATAGAAGACCTTTTGTAGGTGTTCATAAAGAATATAAAAGTTTGGCTATTTTAAATGGTTTAGGAACTCGAGGTGTTATGCTGGCGCCTACTGTAGCAAAAGAACTGTTTCAGCACATAGAAAACAATACAAAATTAAATTCAGAAATAGCTATTCATCGTTTTGATGCCTTGTAAGTTTTTTATCAAAACCAACAAACATGTTTATCCAAAGAATTCTAGATAATCTTAAATTTACAGGAGCTAACACCAATAAAGCAATAAAAATTGCTGCAAAAGATTGTAATAATGTAGCGTTAAAAATAAGTTTTGCAATTAAAAAACTTAGTATAGAAATGGCAACTGTAATTCCGTAATTTACATACATAGCGCCATAAAAAAATGAAGGCTCTATCATATATTTTAAATTACAATTGGGGCAATTTTTGTGTAATTGTGTAATTTTTGAAGGATGAAAAGTAAATCTGTTAGAAAAAAAAGCTCCTTCGTGACATTTTGGACATTTTCCTTTAACAACACTATATATTTTTGTTCCTTTTTTAAACATTATAACTCTATTTTTAAGTAGCTTTGCGGCTTACAAATTTACAAAATCTTCATGTTAAACGTACACAATTTATCCGTTTCTTTTATGGGAACAGACTTGTTTTCTGGAATTACTTTTAAACTAAATAAAGGTGATAGAATTGGCCTAATCGGTAAAAATGGAGCAGGGAAATCTACCTTATTAAAAGTACTGTCTAAAGACATCGAAACCAGTGGCGGTACCATGGCTTTTGATAAAGATATTCGAATGGGGTTTTTACGCCAAGATATAGATTTTGTTGAAGGAAGAACTATTTTAGAAGAAGCGTACCAAGCTTTTGAAGAAATTAAAGAAATAGAAGTACAGCTCGATGAAATTAACGAGCAATTGGCTACAAGAACAGATTATGAAAGCGAAGCCTATAGCCAGTTAATTATAGATTTAACTGAGAAGACAGAGCGTTATGAGCTTTTAGGAGGTTATAACTACCAAGGAGATACCGAGAAAATTTTACAAGGCTTAGGCTTTCAAAGAGAAGATTTTGACAAGCTTACAGATACCTTTTCTGGAGGATGGAGAATGCGAATAGAATTGGCAAAATTACTACTTCAAAATAATGATATTTTATTATTAGATGAGCCAACAAACCACTTAGACATAGAATCTATTATTTGGTTAGAGAATTTTTTAAAAGGCTATTCTGGTGCAATTGTATTGGTCTCGCATGATAAAATGTTTTTAGACAATGTAACCAACAGAACCATAGAAATTTCTTTAGGGCAGATTTACGATTACAAAAAACCGTACTCAGAATTTTTAGTTTTAAGAGGAGAAATTAAAGAAAAACAGTTACAGGCGCAAAAAAATCAAGAGAAAGAAATAAAGCAAAAACAACATTTAATAAATAAATTTAAGGCAAAAGCAAGTAAAGCTTCTATGGCGCAATCTTTAATGAAACAACTAGATAAAGTTGAGTTGATTGAAGTAGATCAAGATGATAACCAAGCTATGAATGTGCGTTTTAATATTTCTAAAGAGCCTGGTAAAATTATTGTTGAAGCAGAAAAATTAAGTAAAAGTTACGGAGATAAACATGTTTTAGAAGATGTAGATTTATTAATTGAGCGTAACGCTAAGATTGCATTTGTAGGTCAAAACGGGCAAGGGAAATCTACTTTAGCAAAAATGATGGTTGGTGAAATTCCTTTTGAAGGACATTTAAAACTGGGTCATAATGTTGAAGTTGGGTATTTTGCACAAAATCAATCGGAACATTTACCGCCAGAAAAAACTGTTTTACAAATTATGGAAGATGCGGCCTCAGATTCTAACAGAGCAAGAGTTAGAGATATGTTAGGTTCTTTCTTATTTGGTGGAGACGCTGCAGATAAAAAGGCAAAAGTACTCTCTGGAGGTGAAAGGAACAGACTGGCATTATGTAAATTATTATTATCACCGTTTAACGTGTTAATAATGGATGAGCCAACAAACCACTTAGATATTGCCTCTAAAAACGTTTTAAAAGAAGCGTTGCATAATTTTAATGGGACTTTAATTTTAGTTTCGCACGATAGAGATTTCTTACAAGGATTAACATCAACAGTTTATGGCTTTAAAGACAAAGAAATTAAAGAATATTTAGGTGATATTGATTACTTCTTAGAGCAACACAAAATAGAAAATCTTAGAGAAGCAGAAAAAAGAACCGTTGTAAAGGTAGATAAAGATACCTCTAAAAAAGAGTCGCATCAAATTTCTAGAGAGCAAGAAAAAGAGTTAAAACTAAATAATAAGCTTTCTAAAATAGAAACAGACATTGCAGATTTAGAAAAAGAAATTGAGAAAATAGATTTAGAATTGGCAAATAACTACGATGAAGTTTCTGCAAGACCTAATTTTTTTGAAAAATACAAAGCTAAGAAAGCAAAAGCAGATGCTTTAATGGCAGAATGGGAGAAAGTAGAAGGGCAAGTTTCTAGTTTTTCTTAAAAAAAACTAAAGACGTTACAGATTTTAAAACGTGTAAAGTCTTTTTAATAAAATGAATTTTAAGGAAACTCTAAAGTCTAAAAACCAGCAAGTATTTCATCCAATTTTGGAAGAAAAAAAAATGGAGCTCTTTATAAAAAGAGAAGATTTAATTCATCCGTTTGTTTCTGGGAATAAGTTTCGAAAACTAAAATATAATTTACAAGAAGCAAAAAAACTAAAAAAAAATACTTTACTAACCTTTGGAGGTGCATTTTCTAATCATATTGTAGCAACTGCGGTTGCTGGAAATATAAACGGATTTAAAACCATAGGAATTATTAGAGGCAACGAATTAGGGGAGGATTTAGAAAAGACCCTAAAAAACAATACTACTTTAAGAGAAGCTCACAAAAACGGAATGACTTTTGAATTTGTTTCTAGAGAAGAATATCGTAATAAAACAAGCGAATGTTTTCTAGACAAAATAAAAGAAAAATTTGGCGACTTTTATTTAATTCCGGAAGGAGGAACAAATAATTTGGCAATAAAAGGTTGCCAAGAAATTTTAACAGAAGAAGATAATCAATTCGATTATATTTGTTGTGCAATTGGTACTGGTGGTACTATTGCTGGTTTGATAAATTCAGCGAAAGAGCACCAAAAACTTATTGGGTTTCCAGCCTTAAAAGGCGATTTTTTACAAAATGAAATTCAACAATTTGTACTAAATAAAAAGAATTGGCGTTTAGAAACGGACTATCATTTTGGTGGTTATGCAAAATATACCGAAGAGTTAATTGCTTTTATCAACAGGTTTAAAAAAGAAAACACCATTTTACTAGATCCAATTTATACTGGTAAAATGATTTTTGGAACTTTAGATTTAATTAAAAAAAACAACTTTCCAGTCGAAAGTAAAATTTTGGCAATTCATACTGGAGGAATTCAAGGAATTGAAGGATTTAATGAAAAATTGAAAAAGAAAAATCAACAAATAATTAAATATTTATGAAGTTAAGAATAGTATTTTACAGTGTTTTTTTATTGATTTTAGTGGGTTGTGGTGCTAAGAAAAAACTTGTTGAAAATAAAAAAAATAATGGCGTTGTTCTTTTAGAACCAAAGCCAGAAGAGTTGCCGTCTGTAAATGAAAACAAACACATAAAAAAACTTAAGAACACAAAAAAAACGTTGAATAACAACGTGTTAAAATATATAGAAGATTATGCCGCAATTGCTGTAGAAGAAATGCAGCATCATAAAATTCCTGCAAGTATTACTTTGGCACAAGGAATATTAGAATCTGGCAGTGGAAAAAGTCAATTGGCTAGTAAATCTAACAATCATTTTGGAATAAAATGCCATTCTGGTTGGAAAGGCGAACGTGTATATCATGACGATGATACACGTGGAGAATGTTTTAGAAAATACCAATATGTAGCCACTTCTTACAAAGATCATTCTGCTTTTTTATCTAAAAGAAAACGTTATGCTTTTTTGTTTAATTATGATTCTAAAGATTACAAAAGATGGGCAAGAGGATTAAAAAAAGCCGGTTATGCAACCGATAAAAAATACCCAAATAAGCTAATAAGTATTATAGAAACGTATAAATTAAATGAATTTGATAAGGTGAAAAAGAAAGCAGTTAAAATAAAAGAATCGGCTGATAAAATAGAAAAACCAGCCTATACTATTGGTAATTATTATCAAGTTGAAAAAGGAGATACCTTATATTCTATTGCAAAAAAGTTTGAAACTACTGTTGCAATTTTAAAAGAAATAAATGGTTTAAAAGAGAATATTATTTCTATTGGACAACATTTACTAACCAAGTAAAAGAAGTACCTTAAAGGTCGGTTTTTTTAACTAATAGTATTTGCTTATCTTTTAATGAAACAAGTTTTAAAAGCATTTTTTGCCCATTTATTTGATTTGAAATTTTATATAAATAGTAGATGAAATTTTTATTTTTTTAAACTGAACAGTGCTATTTTTATCGCCTCTTAGTTTACTAATAGAACTATAAGAAGAGGTGTTGATAAAGTTTGCGGTTGAAAAATTTTGTTGATTATTATTAGTTGTTTCATTAATAATAATGGGTTTTCCAGTTTTTTCTCCAATAGCAAATAACAAATAATCAGCTTTTTCTTTTGCTTCTTTTATTGCTTTTATTCTATTGTTTTTTCTTATTTCTATAATATTATAATGGGTAGCTTTTGTAATATTTATTTCAAAAATATGTAGTTTTTTAAGTATTTCAAATAGTTTTTTTAATCGATTTGCTCCTTTTACTTTAAGCGTGTAGTTTGCAGTTGATAAAAGCTCTTCTCTCCACCAACCTGTTTTAGATAAAACTGCATTTACATCAGAAATTGATAAATTTTCTTCTGGAATTCCAATTTGTTTAAGTTCCGTTTTTAATTTTGTTTCTAAAAAATCGATGGTTAACTTCTTTCCATTATTAATTCTTTCTTTAATACAGATGTCTAAATAAATTTGGTCTGGTACAATTTCAGTTTCGGCATTACCAACAACTTCAATAAAAGGAATAGTAGTAATGTTAGAAATAGATTGACTAAAAATAGTTGTTGAAAAAAAGAGTGTTACAAGTACTTTAAATAATTTCATTTGTATCGGTATAAATTGTTTTACACAACAATATTAAAACTAACTTTATTTTTATAAAAACCACATTGAGTAAAGCTACTGTTTGAATTAGTGAATGTATTTTGTTGTTGAGTAAAACACTATTTTATTCTATTTTTAAACCAAAAATAGCTAAACAAGCATTTTTTTGGACGCTATTTTGTATGTATGTTTACAGTAAGAAAGAAGAAATGAAAATAAAAGCACCCGTTATATTATTTTTTATACTTTTTAGTATTTGTGCTTTTTCGCAAGAAAACAGCAGCTTAAATTCTA
>CAYWOM010000055.1:0-7583 GCA_964459905.1 uncultured Polaribacter sp.
CATCAATATTTAAGGTAATTTTTTTAGTAGTAATTAAATTATCATGGATATAAGTTATAAAATAGTTTAAAGTTATAATGTTTAATTTTCCATTCATATAAAATATTGTATTGTTTTGTGGTACTTCTAATAACATCTATTTATTTTTAATTATGTTACAAATATCAAAATCATCTTCATTAAAAAAACAAAATTGTCGGTAAAAAACAATTTGCTTTAGACCAATGACAAAAAGCCTTTGTTAAGCTTATTAGTCTATAAATAGTAATTATTTTAATGGATAGATTAAAAGCTATTGCTTACCTTGCAAACCTTAAAAAGAATAATATGAAATTAAAAAACTCCCTACACATACTATTTTTTTTCTCTTGTTTATCGGCATTTTCTCAAAATATGAAACAAGGTTTTACCTATTTAGAAACAGGTAAATACAAACAAGCAGAATTATTTTTTAATGATATTTTAAAAGAATACCCTGCTAATAAAACAGCAAGACTTTGCTACGGAAGAGCTGTTGGATTAGGTGGCTATTCTAAAAAAGCTGTTAATTTATTTACAACTCTTTTAAGCGATTTTCCTAAAGATTTTGAAGTAAAATTAAATTATGCAGAAGCAATGCTTTGGAACAAAGACTACAATTCTGCTAAAGGTTTTTATCAAAAATTACTAAAAGAAAATAACACTAGTTTTCCTGCACTTTTAGGATATGCAAACACGTTGTCTAATCTTAAAGAATTTAAAAATGCCCTTGTATATGTAGACAAAGCGTTGGTTGTTTTACCAGAAAACAAAAATGCGCTAGTTTCTAAAAAATACATGCGTTTAGGCTTAGCAAATGATAAAATAAATACTCGAAATTATTTAGAAGCAGAAAATATTTTAAAAGAAAACTTTAAAAATTTTAAAAACGATAAAGAAACCTTATTAAACCTTGCAAACCTCTACTTAATTTCTAATCAGACAGAAAAAGCAAAAAAAACATACGAAATTATTGGTAAAAATCCTGAAGATAAATTTACGGCTTTAAACGGAGTTTCACTTTCTTATCATTTAGAGAGTAATGATAAAGAAGCTTTAAATATTAGTAAAAAAGCTGTTAATAGTTTTACAGACAGTACAACCATCAACATAAAAAACAAAACCACAGAAAGATACATTCAGGCCTTAATTTGGAATAAAAAATACGCCTTGGCAGAAAAAGAAATAACTATTTTACTTGATAATAATAAAGATCCAGAAAACTGGATATTGTCTTTAAGAGCCACACTAAATATTTATAAGAGCGATTTTAAAAAAAGTATTGCTGACTACAATTTAATCTTAAAAAAGGACAGTGCTTCTTTTGACGGAAATTTAGGTAAAGCAAATGCTCTAAAAGCTTCTGGCTATTTTAATGATGCCTATAAGAGTGCAGAAAACACCTTAGATTTTTACAAGAACCAAAAAGATGCTACTAATTTTATTAAAAATTTAGACAAAACATTTACGCCGTTTATAGAAACAAAAGCCGCATATTCTTTTGATAACGGTAGTAATGAAGCCTATGCTTATTCTGCTAATACAGAATTTCCTTTTTCAACAAAATTAAAATTATTTGCCAATTACAGTTACAGAACCACCAATAATTCTGAGACTAATCTTAACGCAAGTTCTAATGATTTTTTAGCCGGAATTTCTTATCAATTATTAAATAATTTAACCCTAAAAGGGGTTTTAGGAGTTTCATCATCTAAAGCAGAAACAACAGATTATAATCAATTATTAGCAGATTTTTCTATAAAAATAAAACCTTTTAAATTACAAAATTTAGAGTTGGGCTATAAGAGAGAAATTCAAAATTTTAATGCAGAATTGTTAGATAGAGAAATTGTACAAAACAATTTTATAGTAAACTACAGTGTAAACACTAACTTTAAATTAGGGTGGTTTACACAATATTATTACACTACTCAAAATGATGATAATGCAAGAAATCTACTTTTTACATCACTATATTACAATATTTTAGAAAAACCATCTTTAAAAGCTGGTTTAAACTACCAAAATATCTCTTTTAAAAACCAAGTGCCTACTATTTACTTTAGTCCAAGTAAATTTAATGCTGTAGAAGTTTTCTTTAATATTATAAAAGATGAAAGTATTGCCAAAAAGAATGAGTGGTTTTATGAACTAACAGCAGCAACGGGTTTTCAATACATAGAAGGTGATGAAAAGCAAAGCACTTATAGAATACAAGGTAAATTAGGGTATAAGTTTTCTGAACGTAGTGTTTTAAATATGTATGGTGTACAGAGCAATATAGCTTCTGCAACAGCTGCTGGTTTTACATTTACAGAAATTGGTTTGCGTTTTAAATGGTATCTTTTAGCAAAACCTTTATTCAAAAAATAAGGCAAAAGAAGTAACTTTTACCTTATTTTATATTCTGAAGTATTATGGGCTACTTGACGATAAAAGTTCCAGAATATAATTTATTACTATCGTCTTTTAATAGGTACTTGTAAATACCTACTTTTAAATTAGGGCTAAAATATTTTACGCTGTTTAAAGAAGTACCTGTACTTATTTTCTTATTATCTACTACTCTACCTAACAAATCGAAAACTTTAATTTGAATAAACGCTGAATTAGTTGGCAGTTTTACTGTGGTATTACCAGTAAACGGATTAGGATAATTTAGCAGCTTAGTAGCTGCTAATGTAGACACTGTATCTACATATAATTTACTTTGCCTACTAAATGATAAATTATTAACAACAACATTAAAAGGTATATAATTAGTATAATCTCCAATAATTGAAAAAACAACGGTCTTAATGTCTGTAATTTTTACTGAATTTCCTTTTGCATCTTTAAAATCTTTAAAAGCAATATTATATTTTTTTTCTTTAAAATTTGCAGGGATAGAATACCGCAATCTGTTTTCCCATGCCCTATTTTCATTTTGCATTATTACAATTTCTAAAGGCTCATTATTTGTTGCTACAAAATTTAAAAATTGATAATCAGTTACATTAAATGTTTTTTCTTTTGGTAATATATGTCTAACCAAGTTAATGTTTCCTTTTACTTCTCCAGAAGCACTTACACTTCTTTCTAAATAATGAACATTATCTAAAGGTTCTTGCTCAGAAACTTTTTCATCAAAGATATAAACTGATACATACTCTTTTAAATAATCTAATCCCCAAGAACCTATTCCATTATTTAAATGGTCTTTTTGTGCGTTTAATGTTGATGTGATTATAAAAATTAAAATAATCAGTAATTTTTTCATGATATAGATTTATATCACAAAAATACGTAGTAGAAGAAAGTAAAATTAAAATTTTCGTTTTCAGCAAATTTAGTATAGCCGAAAGGCAGTAATGTATCGTTTAAATTTATTACAGCAAATCTAAACGTTTCATTAATTCTGGCCTGTTAGATCTGCTTACAGGTATTACATCTTTCTTAATTAATACGCTATTATCTTCTATATCTATAATTTTTTTAACATTTATAACATAAGAACGATGTACTTTTAAAAATAAAGAATCTGGTAATTTTTCTTCTATTTTTTTTAATGTAGAATGAACAACGTAGTTTTTATCTTCTGTTTTTATATGAATATAATCTCCTTTTGCTTCAATAAGATAAATACTTGGCAAATCAATTTTTATAAGGCGTCTGTCTATATTTACATAAAAATCATTTTTTATTTCTAAATCAGAAGCATTATTTATTTTTAAATTATTTTCTGCTATTTTAGTTGTTTGATATTTTTCTGCTTTAACAATTGCTTTTTTAAACCTAGATAACACTACTGGTTTTAATAAATAATCTACAATAAAATCGTACTCAAAAGCCTCTATAGCAAATTTAGGGTCTGATGTTGTAAGAATTATTTTTGGTGGATTTTTAAGCGTTTTTATAAAATCTAAACCATTAAAATCTGGCATATGAATATCTAAAAAAATAAGATCTATACTATTAGAATTTAAAAACTTAATTGCTTGCATAGCATTCGAAAACTCATCAACAAGATTTAAAGTATTTACTTGATTGCATAGCGTTTTAATAATAACCCTTGCCATTTTTTCATCATCAATAATAATACAGTCCATAAAATTAAATAGTTTCTATATAATCTGAAATAACAATTAAAATTTTATCAAAATCTTTAAAACCAACTAAACTGTGCTCTCTTAAATTATGTTCAAATATATTTGCTGTCTCGTAACTTTTTTCGAGACCTAAAATACTGATTTTATGTTTAATTCCATGAACATTTTCTTCAATTTTTTTATAATCTTTTTCTTCTAAACTTTTATAATAGTTCTTTTTTTCTTCTGGAAACTCTTCTTTTATAACATCTATAAGTATTTTTCTTACAGACATGTCTCCTCTAGCTAATTCATCTACGTAGTTTAAATTAGGTTTCTCCATACTTACTTTTTAATTGTAAAATAAAAAGTTGAGCCTAAATTTAATTGAGACTCTACCCATATTTTACCTTTATAAATTTCGATAATTTTTTTGACAATAGACAAGCCTATGCCCGCAGATTTGTAATCATTTTCTAATTTAAAAAAAGCTGTAAATATCTTTTTAAAATACTCTTTTTCGAACCCCTTACCATTATCACTTACATAAAATTGCCAAGAGTTTTCTTCTTCTAAAAAACCAATTTCTACTTTTTTTGTTGCTTTGTCATTAAACTTTATAGCATTGTCTATTAAATTTTTAAATAATTGCGTTAGTCTATAATTATCTGCCTTTAATTGTGGTAATTTTTTAGGAATATGAATACTAATGTTTTTTAAAGAAGAGTATTGTTCTACTATTTTACTTAGTAAATTATCTGCATCTATAGAATGTAATTCTCTGTCTTTTTTGCCAATAGTAGCATATTTAAGAATTGCACTTAGTAAAGTATCAATTTTTTCAACATTTTCTCTTATTAAATTTATAGTTTCTTTTCCATCATTTCCTAATTTATGCTCAAAATCTTCTTGTAACCAAATTGTTAAAGCATCTATGCTTTGAAGTGGTGATTTTAAATCATGAGAAACCATGTGTGCATACTCATTTAACTCTTGATTCTGACGTTCTAAACTCTTTAAAAGCTTATCTTTTTGTTGATTAATTTTTATAATTTCTTTGGTTTGATTGTCTATAAAGTCTACCAATTTTAATGAATCTAAATCCTCTAAAGTTTTATCTTGTTCTAAGTCATAAAACTTAAGCGTATCTATAACACTTTTAAGTTTTTCTATAACCTTTCTTTGCGAATTGGTTTCTTCTTTTAATTTTTTACTAGCATCAGAAAGCTCATCAGAGCTTATAGCTGTTGCTCTTTGCAGCATTGCAAATTGATCGTCTGAGTTATTATAAGAATGATTTACAGCTTCTAAAAAAATTTCTAATTCTCTATTAGCTTGTAAATCTTTGGGCAAAAATTTTCTAATTTGTCTTGTTAAAAGAGAGTTCATTATTCGCTTATTAACGTTATAGTCATTGTTTGATTGTGTAATTGGCAATTACTTTCTCCTTCAAAAGGTGCTATTTCTCCGTAAGAATATAAACCACAAACGGTTGTTTCTTTGCCAACTACCTCTATTACTTCTTCTACTTCCTCTTCTACTCTTTGGTCTAAAACTAGTTTTCTGCCAATACAACTTACTAAAATGGCTAGTTCTGGTTTAGATGTTCTTAGATGCATTGCCTGTTGTGCTGCTATTTCTGCTGCATTTACAATATTATCTACGTTGGTCATCATTAATTGAACCGTAGAATTTTCTAAAATATCGCCTGCCAAAACCATAGAATTATCTTCTTCATTTATATTTAAGATAGTTCTAACAATAGATTGTTTATCGTTAGTAGATTTTACTTTTAAAGGGTATAATAATGCCGCTCCTGGTAATTCGTTCGATTTTTCGCCTAAATATTTTTTGTACAAATTTAACGCTGGCTTATTGTCTAATTCATACAAAATATTGTGGCTTGCTTTTGTTACAATTCGTTCTGGCCCAAAAGGTGTCCAACCGCCTTTAATAGAAAATGAAACTTCTAAAGAATCGCCATACAAACCAATAGCAACTAGTTCTCCTTCTTTTGGTGGTTGATTGTAAGCGGCTAAAGTTCTCTCAAACCTTGCTGCATCACCACACAAAGCTCCTGTTATTAATAGGTTATTATTTGTTGCAGCATTCATTCCTTTGGTAAGTTGACTTCCGTTTACAAAACTCCCTTCAGATACTACAAATACATGTTTTAAGCCTTTCTCTGGAAACTGGTTAATTAGGTCTTTACCTGTTTGATAACTATCGATGTTAGTAGTTGTATTAAAAACATTAGTTGTTTTAATTAAAAAACTGCTTTTTTCAAACTCTATAGCTGTAACTGTTATACTATTATCGTCTACAGATTGGTTTGTAATATCGCCTGAACTTGATCCAAATATAAGATGACCATCTTTAAAAATATTTTGTATTTCTTTAAAAATAGTTTTGTCTTCTAGCATAAATCTGTTTCCAAAAATTAACACTAAAGGGTCTTTTAATTCTAAATTAGGTGATAAATACTGCCAATTAGAATCTTTATTTTTTTTTAGTTGAACTATTTTCATCTATTTTTTTTTATTGTAAAATAAAACGTAGTCCCTTTTTTAGGAACACTTTCTAGCCATATACTTCCTTCATATAAATCTATTATTTTTCTAACAATAGATAAACCTATTCCTGTAGATTCTTTACTTTTATTTAATGAATGAAAAATTTTAAATATTTTATCGTGGTACTTTTCTTCAATCCCTATTCCGTTATCTCTAACAGCAAACTGATAAAAAGAGATTTTATCTACAAATTCTATTTGTATCAATCCTTTTTCTTTGTCACTAAATTTTATAGCATTACTTATTAAGTTTTGAAACAATTGTTGAAATTTTGTTTTATCGCCATTTACAATTGGTAATTTATTGGTAACATCAATAGCAATGTTTTCCGGTACAAATAAAGCTTTTTTTAATGCAGTTATTGTTTCATTTAAATCTACATTTTCTTCTTTAGTATCTGCACCCGCACTAGAATATTCTAGAATATTAGAAATTAATTTTTCCATAATTTCTAAAGTATCTTCTATTAACGTAAAGTTTTCTACTGTAGTAGCGTCTAATTTACCAATGTTGTCTGATTTTATCCAGGATACAAGTGCATCTATACTGCGTAAAGGCGATTTTAAATCATGAGATACAATGTGCGCATACTCGTGTAGCTCATTATTACTTTTTTCTAGTTCTTTTAGAATTTTTTCTTTTTGAGTTTCTAGTTTTTTAAATTCAGTAATATCTAAATGGATTCCTATAGACCCTGTAACTTCTCCTCTAATATTATAATTAGGAGCGCCACTAACTAACCAATGTCTTATTTCTCCTTTTTTATTTTTAACTTCTAGCTCATAAGAGTTAGATTGTCCGTTTTCTCTTTTTTCTTGTTCTTTTTTTATTACTATAGAATTACTTTTAGCTAGAAAAACTTCCCCTCCTTTTTTACCTATCAATTCCTTTTCTTTAGTGTCTCTTCTATATATGTTCATTCATT
>CAYWOM010000056.1:0-7568 GCA_964459905.1 uncultured Polaribacter sp.
CATTTGCTTCCCATTTGCCAGATTTGTTTACAATTTTTATAACCTCTTCTGCTGTTTTCTTTTCATCCTCATCCTTAAAAAAGATAGCAGAACGGTAACTAGCACCAATGTCGTTTCCTTGTCTCTCTAGGGTTGTAGGATTGTGAATTCTAAAAAAATAATCTAATATTTCTTTAAAAGAAGTTTGTCTAGTATCAAAAGTTAACTCAATTCCTTCTGCGTGGCCAGGATGGTTTCTGTAGGTTGGATTTTTGTTTTCGCCACCAATATAGCCAACTTCTGTGTCTAAAATTCCGGGTCTAACTCTAAATAATTCTTCCATTCCCCAGAAACAACCGCCTGCTATATATACTTTTTTACTTGTGCTCATTTTTATTTTTTTATCTAATTGTACATTTTTTAAAAAGCGAACTACCTTTTCTCTTGGCATTTCACATGGTTTTAAAAACTCGTTTTTCGATGTTATATAATAATTTAAACTAATAAAATCTTTTCCTTGTAATTCTTCTGCATAGATTTTAAAAGATTTACCAGCATTAAAAATTTCTTTTGTAATGCTGTATTTTTTGTTGTTGTAAATGCCAAATGAATGGCCGCTTGAAATTTGTAAAATAGCTTCTAAAACCGTCATTTTTTATTTTCATTTGGGCGTTTCCTAAAGGTCGGGCTTTTCACTATATCTTTTTGCGAAAAAGCAAAAAGGATGCCGTTTTAATCCCTAACGCAAATCCGTCATTTAAAACTAATCTACTTAAGAACTACAAGACAACATAGAACAACCCACTTTATTCCTTGCCCATTCGGGTCTTTTAGCAAACCATTTCTCGTTTTTGGGTTGAGTTGCATACGGTTTTTTTAATAGTTGATACAATTCATCAATTAAAGCATAATCGCCTTTATTTGCTGCATCAATTGCTAATTGTGCCATATAATTACGCAATACGTATTTAGGATTTACTGCATCCATTTTTTGTTTTCTATCAATATTAGAAAAAGGCTCATATTCTAATCTTTCAAAATATTTTTGAAACCAATTTTCCCATTTATTTTTAACGTCATTGGTAATATCATCTAAATTATAAAATGCGTTTTCAACTATTTTTAGATAATCTGTTTTATTTATTTTATCAAAATCGCTTAAATTTCGAAAGAAAATAGTCATATCGGTTTCTACTAATTGTAAACAATCTTCTAAATCCTGAATCAATTTTAAATCCTCTTTATCATTAGTATAAAGACCTAATTTAGACTGCATCATTCGTAAGGATTTATGCTCAAAATCTACTTTATATTGTTCTAAAATAGCTTCTAAAGGTTCTGTTTCTTCAATAATTGGATATAAGGCATTTGCCAGTTGATACAAGTTCCATAAACCAATATTTGGCTGATTGCCATATCTATAGCGCTTATTTTGACGGTCTGTGGTGTTTGGTGTCCAGCCAAAATCGAAACCTTCTAACCAACCATAAGGTCCAAAATCTATGGTTAAACCAAGAATAGACATATTATCTGTATTCATAACACCGTGCACAAAACCAACACGTTGCCAATCGATAATCATATTTAAAGTACGTGCTGCAACTTCTTTAAAAAAGTTTATATAGGTTTCTTTAGACGGATTTCCTAGATGCGGAAAATGATGTTTGATTGTATAATCAACTAAAGTTTTTAAATTTTTTATATCTTTTCTTGCTGCAAAAATCTCATAATTCCCAAAACGTAAAAAAGAGGGCGCAACTCTAGAAACAATGGCGCCTTTTTCATAAGCTTGGTTTCCATCGTATAAAACATCGCGCAGAACAGCATCGCCAGACAAACTTAAAGACAAAGCACGTGTTGTTGGAACGCCCAAATGAAACATGGCTTCGCTGCATAAATATTCTCTTACAGAAGAACGTAAAACAGCCAAACCATCTGCTGTTCTAGAATATGGCGTTACACCAGCACCTTTTAATTGCACTTTCCAGTTGATGTTTTTGTGTTCAATTTCAAATAAATTAATGGCTCTGCCGTCTCCTAATTGTCCTGCCCAATTGCCAAATTGATGGCCGCCATAACACATTGCAAAAGGAGTTGTTTCTGGGTAAATATCATTTCCTGTAACTACTTTTTTAAAAAATCTCGAAGTTGTTTCTTTTTCAGAAATACCCAGTTCTGTAGCTATTTCTTTAGAAATATGCAGCACTTCTGGTTTTGCAGTTTTCTTTGGTTTTACAAACGAAAAAACAGCATTTTCTACTTGCCTTCTTGTGTTTTCTAAAATTTTATCAGCAGGTAAATTATTTGTAAAAGTATTTTTTATGTTTAGTTTCATTACTTTTTTTTAACAAGGGGTTTACTTTTTTTTACAAGAGGTTAAACCCCTTGTAATTCAATCCATTTTAAAAGTTCTTTATCAGAAGGATTCCTTAATTTTTTATTATTAATTGTAATTGTTGGAAAATTAAGTTTTTTATTTTCATACAAATTACGCAATTCTTCAGCATTTTCTTCACTTTGTACTACATCTAAAAACGCGTAATTAAGATTACGCGTTTTAAAAAATGAGATATAATATTGTGTTTTATGGCATCTTTTTGTTCCATAGATTTTAATCATCAATTTTCACTCCTTTCTCAAGTTGCATGGATTCAGAATTTATACAATATCGCAATTCGCTAGGTTCTGGGCCATCAGGAAAAATATGCCCTAAATGCGCATCGCAAGTATTGCACATTACTTCAACCCTAATCATACCAAAAGAAATGTCTTTATGATATTTAATAGCATTTTCTTTTATGGGTTGTGTAAAACTTGGCCAGCCAGAACTAGATTCGAACTTTATGGTTGAGTCGAATAAAGGTGTATTGCAACACACGCAGTTGTATTGGCCTTCATCATAAGCACTGCACAAAGCGCCACTATTTGGTCTTTCTGTACCTTTTTGTCTGGTAATTCTAAATTGCTCTGGTGTTAATTGAGTTTTCCAAGCAGTTTCAGTTTTTTCAACTCTTTTGTCTGGAGTTGGATTTCCTTTTACAGTAAAATTGATAATTTCTTTCCAAGTAAGCATATGTTGTTTTTTTCTATGTTATATTATTATAATATGCAATCAATTTTTAGTCGTAAAAACACTTGTAAACTTACAATTAATACTTAATTTGTGCGTTTTGAAAGCAATACCTAAATTTACGACTAAAAATGGTGAAATTAGAATTGAAGTTATCATTAATTCTTATTCATTTATAAAATATTCTTACAATGAGCACATTACTTGTTACCGCAGAAAAGCATGTTTTTTATATACTAAATACTGTTTTAGAACGTAAATATGTCTATCATAATTTGGCGCATACACAACGAGTTGTTGAAAGTGTAAAAGAATTGTCTGAACAGTTGAAAATAGAAAAAGAAGCCGCAGAAAATTTAGAAATAGCGGCTTGGTTTCATGATACAGGTTTTGTAAATGGTGCAGAAAATCACGAAGAAGAAAGTGTGCGTATTGTTGGTAAATTTTTAAAAGAGCATAAGGTTGCCGATAAAAGAATTGAAGCAATTTCTAAACTTATTTTGGCAACTAGAATGAATTACCGACCAAAAGATGATTTAGAAAAAATAATTACAGATGCAGATTGTGCGCATTTAGGGTCTAAAAACTTTTTTAATGATACTTCTTTATTAAGAAAAGAGTGGGAGTTAACTGGTTTTAAAAATGTTTCTGATGAAGAATGGATTGCCAATAATATTGTATTTTTTACAGAAGAACATCGTTTTAATACCGAATATGCTTTAAAAAATTGGACAAAAAATAAAGACAAAAATTTATCTAAACTGATGAGAAATCAGCAAAAATTAAAAGATGAAATTAAAAAATTTAATCAGAAACAAGAAGCTTTAGCGTTTAAGAAAGAAAAAGGAAATGTGCCCGAACGTGGTGTAGAAACTATGTTTAGAGTTGGTTTAAGAAATCACATGACATTAAGTGATATTGCAGATACAAAAGCTAATATTTTATTGTCTGTAAATGCAATTATTATTTCTTTAGCGTTGTCTAATCTGTTGCCAAAGTTAGACAATCCGTCAAACGCACATTTATTTATACCTACAATAATTTTTGTTGTTTTTACTGTAGCTTCTATTGTTTTATCAGTTTTGGCAACAAGACCTAATGTAACTAGTGGTAAATTTTCTAAAGAAGATGTTGCCAATAAAAAAGTGAATTTATTATTCTTTGGTAATTTTCATAAAATGAAACTTGAAGATTTTGAATGGGGAATTAAAGAAATGATGAAAGATAGAGATTATCTGTACGGTTCTTTAACTAAAGATTTATACTTTTTAGGCTTGGTTTTAAATAGAAAATATAGCATTTTAAGGTTAACATATACCGTTTTTATGATTGGTATTTTGGTAAGTGTATTTGCTTTTGCAGTTTCGTTTTATTACCAAGGAACTGTAGTTTAAGCCTCGATTTCTTTAATTAAATCGTTAAAAGTAATGGTTTTAGTTGCATCAAAATCTTTTTGATAAACTACTTTTACACGCAAGGCTTTTAAGCCAGAAACGCCTTGTAAATCTTCTAACTCTAAGAACTCTATGTCTTTACCTAATTGATTTTTAGATTGCAAGAATTTTATATATTTTACATACTCTAAAGCATCTTTTTCTTGAGAATAAACAATGGCAATTTTTCCAGGGACTGTTAAACGCTCTTCAGTGCCATTTATGTGTGCTTTATCGATTCTTTTTTTAATAATTTCGTATCTAATGTTATAAGCGCCATCTACATCAAATTGTTTTTCATCCATTCTAAATTTTATTGCCATTGGGTTGCTATGTACTAAAATTAAGGAGGCAACTTGTAAGTCGTGCTGCATGTTTTTGCGTTCGAAATAAGCAACATTTTCCATCTCGCAAGTTATTTGCAATTGCCATAAACGCAGATTGTACAAATATAAATCATCAAAATTTTTACTTTTTGTAATAGATTGGCCAATGTACATATTGTACTCTACGCCATCTGTTTTATAGCGCTCAAAATAATGAGGAAACATTTCTTGGGCTTCCTTTTGTTTGTTGTCTAAAAAATTAGCTAATTTATCATTTAAGAGCGTTACGCTATTTTCGTATTCTTTTCTACGTTCATAAACAACGTTTAAATCTTTGTCTAAACGATTGATATAAATAGCTACTTTTTTAGAAAGTGCACTATTAATTTCTTTTATGTGATTAAAAACTGGATAAATTTCTCTATTTAAAAACTCTAAAATTGTAACCTCATCACCAGCATTTAAACCGCTTTTAACATCGTTTAAATATGTAGAAACTCGAAACATTAATTCGTTGTAAATAGGTAGTTTTTCACTTTTACACGCATCTTCTAATACAGAGATTGCCAAGAAAAGTTGTGTTGTTAGATCTTCTTTAATGGCTTTGTTTCTTGCATTTGAAGAACCTTTAATATCACTCTGCCCAAATAAAGGATACACTTCATTAAAAACAATTTCATCTAATTTTGCGGTATCACTTGTTTGAGAATCTATGTGATATTTTTCTGCGGCTTCATAAAAACGCCATTTTACAGAATTATGAATAGAGGTATAATTTTCTTGTATAGTGGCTTCTAAAACGTTTTGTTTTTCTTCGGATGTTCTCTTTACAGCTGCTTCAAAAACAGGAATAATATCATTTAATTTGTTAACGTTTACAGAATTTAATTCATATGCTCTTGGAGATGCAATTTCTAACAATGCCAAATCGCTATTATGGCTGGTAAGAATAGGTATTAAAACAATACTCTGTATGCCTACATTATGTAAGTTTTGATAAAAAGGATTTTTATCTGTACTTACACCATACGCTTCAACATCAGAAATAATAAATGTTTCGTGCTTGGTAAATATTTTTTGCATAATTCCGTTACAAAAGTAACCACTATTGTAGTTTATGGAAGTATTTTTATTTAAGATAATGCTGGTGTCAGATTTTTTTACAGCTGTTTCAGAAAGATTTATATTTACATTGGTAAAAATAGAAAAACCTAATTTTAAATCTTTAATACTGTAAAAATCTCTTAAATTATTTTGAAGTTTAAAGACTAAATTGTCTCCACCAGATAATAAATTTGCCTTTATTGATGAGAGCATTTCTTCTGCAGTAACATCAAATAAATTAATGAGCCCAAAGCCTTTAAAAATATAACTGTTTGGTGGAAATTTCTCTCTCCAAAGCGCTATGTTATCAAAGTTATTTAGGAGTGTTTTAAAATCTTTGGGTGTTATTTTTGGAGCGTTTTTAGTAGGAATAACTTCAGAAAAATCAGCATTAAAAGTAGCTCTATAATATTTCATGGTTCCAGTTGTGTTGTCTGGAATATCAAAATAAAAGGGCCTTTTTACATCAACACTATATCCGTATACAAATCCTAAAATAAAGGTACATGCCATAATGTACATACCATCATCTTCAAAATTTCTTACATTTAGTTCGTAATCATCATCTGTATTTGCTAAAATATTTTCGAAACGAGTAGAGTATTTTATAGATGTAAAAGAAAACGGAACGGTAGCTGCTTTAATTTCGTTAAGCAATAAAGGTTCTGGAAATAAAGGGTCTAGTAATAAATTTATTTGTTCTTTATATGTATCTAACAAAGAATAATCTGAAAAACCATCATTTAATTCTGGATACTTAGTAAATAAACGAAGCATATTTATTGCAGCGTCATGAAAAGGGTGGTCTATAAAATCTTTGTCAGCATACTTTTTAAATAGCACAAAAATCTTTTGAAAAGAAATGTTTAATTGAAGCGGTAACTCTACTTCTGTAACTTTTATAGGCTTCATTGTTTTCATAATTTATACTGTACTAGAACTGAATCTTATTAGGCGTTTTAATAAGACTAAAGTTACAAAAAAAAGAACAAATTACTTTTGCCTAAAATAAATAGTAATTGGTACGCCAGAAAAATCGTAAATATCTCTTAATTTATTTTCTAAAAAACGTTTGTAAGGATCTCTTACATACTGCGGTAAATTACAGAAAAACGCAAACTGTGGTGTTTGTGTTGGTAATTGCATACAGTATTTAATTTTTACAAATTTTCCTTTAGTAGCCGGTGGCGGATAACTCTTAACAATGTCTAACATTACATCGTTTAGTTTACTTGTAGGTATTTTATTTTTTCTTTTGCCAAAAACTTCTACTGCAGTTTCTATGGCTTTAAATAATCGTTGTTTTGTAAGTGCAGAAATAAATACAATTGGTACATCTGTAAACGGGGCTATTTGTTTTCTAACCATGGCTTCAAAATCTCGCATGGTATTGGTTTCTTTCTCTACCAAATCCCATTTATTAATTAAGATTACAACGCCTTTTCTGTTTTTTTCTGCCAGCCAAAATATATTTTGATCTTGACCTTCAAAACCACGAGTGGCATCTACCACTAAAATAATAACATCAGAATATTCTATAGAACGCACTGCACGCATAACCGAATAAAATTCTAAATCTTCTTTAACTTTTGATTTTTTTCTAATTCCGGCTGTATCAACCAAGTTAAAATCGAAACCAAAACGGTTGTACTTTGT
>CAYWOM010000057.1:0-7503 GCA_964459905.1 uncultured Polaribacter sp.
CGAGTTAAAAAATTATTAAACTTGCCTTATGGCTCAGAAATTAATATGATTGTTTCTTGCGGAATTAGGGATGAAAAAGGTATTTATGGAGAACGCTTTAGGATTCCTTTTAAGGAAGTTTATAGAGAGGTTTAGAATTAATACATTTACACAAAAAATTAAGAAAAACATGAAAATTTATCTAGTTCTATTTATTATTCTAATTCAATTCTCTTTATATTCTCAAGAAAATTTTGAAGGAATCCTTAAGTTTAAAATAAAAATTGAAGATAAAACTGGTCAAATGTCAGACGAACAATCTAAACAATTTATGGGTAATGAACAGATCTATTATTTAAAAGGGAAAAAGTATAAATCTGAATTTAACGGCATGTTAAAAATGACAATCTATCACGAAGGAAAAGACACCCTTTTTACAAAAATGAATGGTATAAAAACATTAATGTACACAATTACAAATATAGATGAAGAAAAAGTTATTTCTTATGAATTTAAAGAAACAGATAAAGTTATTCTTGGATATAAATGTGAGTTATTAGAAGTAAAAACGAACAAAGGTTTTCATAAATACTACTTTAATAAAAATTTAAAATCTAATCCTGAAAACTACAAAGATCACAAAACAGGATTGTGGAATTTTTTTACTCAGAAAACGGATGGAGCTTTATCTATAATATCAATATCTGATGTTGAAGACTTTAAAAGTTACATCGAATTAATTTCTATAGAAAGAAAAAAATTGGACGACAGTATTTTTATAAAGCCTGATTTACAGATTCTAAAAATGCCTAAAAACTAATGCTTAGGCTTCAAAACCAAAACCTTCTCACTTTTTTTAATTTCTGTTTGATTTAGTTTCATTTTTACAAACTCGCCATTTAAATATTTTTGAGCTTGGTCTTTATAATGTTCGCTAAACACATTTCCAGACTGCCCTGTTGGCAAAATTGACAAACTATTTTCTACATCAGAAAAATCTACTACTCTTCTGGTTGATGGACCTGCTTTTACTTTATAAACTCCTGTAGAATCTATATTATAAATTTGGTTATTAATTACCTGATCTCCACCAATGGTTTTAAAAGGACCAACATTAAAATACTTTCTTAAAAGCGCCACTTCGCCAATGGCATGTTTATATTCTACAGAAATAACTCGTTTCCATTTCCAATCTTCTACATTTTTTCCTAGTTGATTTTCCAAAAAATTAAATGCTTTTTTAAATGAAGTAGTTACAATATCTTGTTTGGTTTCTACCTTGTTTTTTGTGCTAACATTGTCCCACCAAATAGAATATTGTCTCTTAACTTGCACGGGCAGAACTTTCTCTACAAAAGGTGTATTTACAAATTGATTAAAGCCTTTACCCATTTCATCTGCAAAGGTGTTTTTCTGAAACTCATAAATAATTCTATTATAAATTACAGGGCCAATTTCTTCTTTTTCGAAATTTCCTTTCCAATTTTTTAAAATAGAAATCGCTTTTTTCTGACTAACAGACAAATCGTTTTTATCAATAGCGTTTATCAAATCATTTGCAATTATTGGTGCGTTTGTCGAGGTAACATCATACATCATTTTTGCAACCTCTTCTTTAGTCCAATTATTTTTTGGTGCTAAAAATTGTACAATTCTTTGCGCTCTGTCTTCATTTAAATAATACCCTGGATACAAACTGCCTGCAATAGAATCTGGTTGATTATTGGCAGAATACACATAATTCCAACTAGGGTTTATAGCTTGCGGATTTTCATCAAAATCTAAAAATCTTACAATTTCATCATTGCCAGAAGCACCGTTTAAGTAGGTTTTTGTGTACAAAGAATCTCTATATTTGTATAATTTCCCTGAAGCAAACCAAGCAATGTTATTTTTTGCATCACCATACATCATATTTAAACCAGGCGCATGCAATTTACTTGCGCCTTTTTTAAAATCAGCTAAATTTTTAGCGTGCGAAATTTCATAAGCAACATCAAAAATTTTATTTTCTAGTTTTGTATAAATCCACTGCATGGCAATAGGTCTTTTATCCTCTAAATGATCTATAATTTCGTTCATTATTGGACCGTGCTTGCTTACTTTTATGGTGTAAACCGAATCCTTTTCATCTTTAATTTTAATACGCTTCTCAATAAAATCATAATTTACAAATCCGTTTTTGGTTTTGTATTGCTTTGTGTTATTCGGGTTTTCCTCTTCAGTATAAAAATCAACATCATCGTTTTCAAACATGGTTAATCCGTAAGCATAATTTCTATTATGTCCTAAAAGCGGAAAGGGAATTAATGCCAAATGAAAACCATACATTTCATAATTTGGAGTTTTTAAATGCGCTTGATACCAAACTGAGGGTTGCGAAAAACCAATGTGCGGATCATTGGCAAAAATCACTTTTCCGTTTTTTGTTTTATCGGCACCAATAACCCAAGAATTACTTCCTATAAATGGCGATATCGGCAATTCATCAAACAGGTTTTGCATTGCTTTTGCAAAATCGCCTCTTATAGCTGTATTTTTTTCGTTTTTAATAAGTGTTAAATTTTGCGCGTCTCCAGCAATTAATTCGTTAAAATAAGCCGTTCCTAATTTTTCTTTTACTTCTGTTAAAAGTGGATCTGTTTTATGGGCAATTGCAAAACTAAACGCCATATACCCAAAAACATTATACATATCTTTTAGCGTATATTTTTCTTTATCTACACCAATTAATGTAAATTCTATAGGTGTTTTTCCGTTTTCTATAAATTTATTTACACCTTCTAAATAAGCCATTGCCATTATATAAGTATTAGAATTTTTATCTAAATTAATAATGGTTTTTGCAGCGGCTTCTTCAATTCCTAATCCAGAAAAGAATTTATCTGTTCTAATTAATTTCTTTCCAAAAACCTCAGACAATCTTCCGGCAGCAATTCTTCTAATCAATTCCATTTGCCACAATCGTTCTTGCGCATGTACATACCCCAAAGCTACATAGCCATCTTTATCATTTTTAGCATTAATGTGTGGCACGCCAATTTCATCAAAATAGACAGTAACTTCTTCTGTTAAATTTTCTATTTCTAGTGTTCCTGAATAATTGGGAGCATAACTTTTTGAATACAACCAAAAAGCAACAGCAACTAATAAAATAAATAGCAATAGAATTTTTAAAAATTTCTTTAAGAACTTCATTTAGGTGGATTTTCATCAAAGATAACCGATTTAATATTTATAGATAAACACAAAAAAAACGAAAGTTTGTTTGTATTTTTGAGATTCAAAATTCTTTTTATGAAAAAAATTCAAATGGTTGACTTGCAAGGTCAATATCAGCAAATAAAAGAAACCGTAAACACTTCTATACAAGAAGTTTTAAACACTTCTGCTTATATAAACGGACCTTTAGTTCATGAGTTTCAAGCAGATTTAGAAAAATATTTAGGCGCAAAACATGTAATTCCCTGTGCAAATGGTACAGATGCTTTGCAAATTGCAATGATGGGTTTAGGCCTAGCACAAGGCGATGAAGTTATTACAGCAGATTTTACCTTTGCTGCCACTGTAGAAGTTATTGCATTGTTAAAATTAACACCCGTTTTGGTAGATGTAACACCCGATACTTTTAATATTGATATTGATGCCTTAAAAAGAGCAATTACACCAAAAACAAAAGCCATTGTACCTGTTCATTTATTTGGCCAAGTTGCAAATATGGATGCAGTTATGGAAATAGCAAAAGAACACAACTTATTTGTTATAGAAGACAATGCGCAAGCAATTGGCGCTAGTTATACCTTTAAAGATGGCACAAAAAAGAAAGCAGGAACTATTGGTAATGTTGGAACCACTTCTTTTTTTCCGTCTAAAAACTTAGGTTGTTACGGAGATGGTGGTGCCATTTTTACAAATGATGATGCACTAGCACACACCATTAGAGGTATTGTAAATCACGGAATGTACACGCGTTATTATCATGATGTTGTGGGCGTAAACTCTCGTTTAGATGCCATACAAGCCGGGGTTTTAAAAGCAAAATTACCTAATTTAGATAGGTATTGTAACGCCAGAAGAAATGCGGCTCGTTTTTATAATAACGCTTTTGCTAGCAACCCAAATATTACTACGCCTACTACAAAATCGAATGCAACTAAAGACTGTGGCGGAATTTGTGATGTTTGCGATTGCCATGTTTTTCATCAATATACGTTACAAATTACAAATGGTAAAAGAGACGCGTTGCACAAACATTTATTAGACAAAGGCATTCCGAATGCTATTTATTACCCTGTGGCATTACACGCACAAAAAGCCTATAAAGATGCACGTTATAACGAAAGCGATTTCCCAGTAACAAACCAACTAATAAAAACGGTAATTTCTTTGCCAATGCATACAGAACTAGATACAGAACAACTAGAATTTATTACAAAAACTATCATAGAGTTTGTAGGATAAATAAGTATCAATAAAATACCATTTCACAAAAAAATCCCACTTAATCTGTGGGATTTTTAATTTTTATGTTCTACGTTATTAAACTATTTGTGCAGCACTTGCAGCAACACTTCTATCTATTTTTCGCATTAAACCCTGCAACACTTTTCCTGGGCCAACTTCTATAAATTCAGTACCACCATCTGCAATCATAGCCTGTATAGATTGCGTCCATTTTACAGGCGCAGTTAACTGACTCATTAAATTTTTCTTTATTTCATCTGCATTTGTAACGGCTTTTGCCACTACATTCTGATACACTGGGCAAGTTGGCTCGTTAAAATCTGTTGCTTCAATTGCAGCGGCTAATTCTTCTCTTGCTGGCTGCATCATTGGCGAGTGAAAAGCACCACCAACCGGTAAAACAACTGCCATTTTAGCACCTTTATCTTTTAAAATTGCACACGCTTTTTCTACCGCTTCAATTTCACCAGAAATTACCAATTGTCCCGGACAATTATAATTTGCAGCTACTACTACTCCATCAATATCTGCACAAATCCCCTCAATTAAACCATCTTCTAAACCAATAATTGCCGCCATTGTAGATTTCTGAACTTCACATGCTTTTTGCATTGCCAAAGCACGTTTAGCAACCAATTTTAAGCCGTCTTCAAAAGATAAAACTCCGTTTGCAACTAATGCCGATAATTCTCCTAAAGAATGTCCTGCCACCATTTCTGGCTGAAAAGATTCGCCCAAAACCCTAGCTAATATTACCGAATGTAAAAAAATTGCAGGCTGTGTAACCTTGGTTTCTTTTAATTGTTCGGCAGTTCCTTCAAACATAATATCGGTTATAGAAAACCCTAAAATATCGTTCGCTTTTTCAAAGTATTCTTGCGCTAACGGATATTTTTCATATAAATCTAAACCCATTCCTGTAAATTGTGCTCCCTGACCCGGAAAAATATATGCTTTCATGTATCGTGTATTTGTGTAACTTTTATTCGTTTTATTGTTCGCAAAAATAATGATTTTTTTTGGAAGCTAATCCCGCTTTTCGCACTCGCTTTTTTCGTTCCTCAAAAGAGCTCAAACAATTGCTACAATCGGGGCTAGACCTATTAATTTACAAACAGCTATTCTAAAACTGAAAAAAATATTTAGTAATTTTGTTTTTATCAGAAAGAAATTTCAATTAACAGTTAATTAATAGTTTTTTGGAGTGATTTTTGTAATTATTAAAATACACTTCGTCTAAACAATAAGTAAACAAAACACACCATGAAAAAAATATTTTTAATACTTATAACAATTCTTGCTTTTAACCAAATAAACGGGCAAACAGCAATTTTTAACGATTTACTACAAAAACACGTTACAAAAGATGGTTTTGTAGATTATAAAAATTTTAAAGCAGATAAAGTTAATTTAGATAGTTACATCTCTTATTTAGAAAAAACAAGTCCAAATCAATCTTGGTCTACAAACAAACAAAAAGCCTTTTGGATTAATGCTTACAACACATACACCATTAAAATTATTTTAGAAAACTACCCACTAAATAGTATCATGGATATTAAAAAAGACGGTAAAACAGCATGGAAAATTCCGTTTGCCAAAGTGGGTGGTAAAACGTATACTTTAGACGAGATAGAACATCAAATATTACGTAAAAATTTATTTGACCCAAGAATTCATGTAGGTGTAAATTGTGCTTCTGGCTCTTGCCCTAAATTATTAAACATTGCTTTTACAGAAGAAAATATAGATGCTGAGTTAGAAAAATTAATGAAAGCCTTTGTAAACGATTCTAAAAGAAATAAGCTATCTGCTAAGAAGGTTCAAATTTCTTCAATTTTCGATTGGTTTAAAGACGATTTTACAAAAAATGGTACCATAATAAACTATTTAAATAAATACGCTGAAACTAAAATAAGCGCGAAAGCAAAAATTAGCTATTTAAAATACGACTGGACTTTAAACGGTAAATAAATAGTATATTTCAATTTTAAAAACACGTTATGTCTAAAAATTATTACGATGCTGCCGATTTAAGAAAATTTGGTAAAATAACAGAATGGAATGAAGAGCTTGGCAATAAATTCTTCGATTATTATGGTAAAGTTTTTGAGGAAGGCGCATTAACAGCCCGCGAAAAAAGTTTAATTGCCTTGGCTGTTGCGCATACAGAACAATGCCCATATTGCATAGATGCCTATACAAAAGATGGTTTACAACGTGGCATTACAAAAGAACAAATGATGGAAGCAATACATGTTGGTGCGGCTATAAAAAGTGGCGCAACTTTGGTACACGGTGTTCAAATGATGAATAAGGTTAATAAATTAGAAATGTAAGCAGACTATAATTTTGCTTTTTTATCAAAATTTTAAAAATCGCTTATCCCTTTGAAAACAGAAGTCTAAAAATTAAGCTTAAAAAGCAGTATAACTTAGTTTGCAAAAATTAGTTAATTTATAAATCTACTAAGGTTTTTCAAATTCAAAGAAAGACTTTAAAAAACTTAAGTGTAACATTCGTTAATAAATTAAATTTCATCAAAAAAAAAGTAAAAAATAGAATACAATTAATGGCTACAAAATCATTAAAAGCAAGAAATAACGACATTGCAAATACGGCGCGTCAAATGGAAATTCTTTCAAGTGGAATTTTTGCTAACGGAGAATTGTCCACATTTGCCGAAAAAATAAAAGAAACAGGTCAGTTTCCTTTACGTCCTAAAAAGCTAGAAATACTACAAATAAACCTCGGCTATATGTGCAACCAAGTTTGCGAGCACTGCCACGTAGACGCAGGTCCAGATAGAAAAGAAATAATGACTTTAGACACTATGAAACAGTGTTTAGAAGTCATTCAAAAAACAGCAGCGCATACCTTAGATCTAACAGGCGGCGCACCAGAAATGAACCCTAATTTTAGATGGTTTGTAGAAGAAGCATCTAAAGTAGGAATTAAAGATTTTATTGTGCGTTCTAATCTTACAATTATTAGAGCAAATAAAAAATATTACGATTTACCAGAATTCTTTAAAAAACACAATGTACATGTAGTTTCTTC
>CAYWOM010000058.1:0-7474 GCA_964459905.1 uncultured Polaribacter sp.
CTAAAATTGCACCAGTGTGTCCGTTTTCTACACCATCTGGTTTAATCATTGTAAAAGTTCTATTTGTTGCCATTATAAAAGTTTTTTAGGTTTTCTTAAAATCGGCGCAAAATTACACCTTTTTTTTAATTAAATTGTATCTTTGCAACTTATGATTTTAAAAGGATTTGAAGAATTAAAAACTTTTCTTAATACACCAAGAAATATTGTAATTGTTGGCCATAGAAATCCAGACGGAGATGCTATGGGGTCTACGTTGGCTTTGTGTAGTTACTTTAATAAAAAAGGGCACAAGGCAAGTGTTGTGGTACCAAATGAATACCCAGAATTTTTACATTGGTTGCCAGGTTCTAAGGGCGTTTATCGTTTCGATTGGCAGAATTCTCAATCTCAAAAAGCCATCAATAATTCTGATATTATTTTTCTCTTAGATTTTAATGCTTTGCACAGAGTTGGTACCGATATGCAAAACACCTTAGAAAAATACCCAAATGATTTTGCTATGATAGACCATCATCAACAACCAGATGATGTAAAATATATGTATTCTGATGTAGACATTTGTGCTACTTCTCAAATGGTCTATCAATTCATAGAAATGAATACTGATATAGAGTTGATAGATGCTGCTATTGCAACTTGTTTGTATACAGGAATTATGACCGATACAGGTTCTTTTCGTTTTCGTTCTACCACAAGTAAAACCCATAGAGTTATTGCAGATTTAATTGATAAAGGCGCAGAAAACGATAAAATTCATAACAATGTTTATGATGCAAATTCTTATAATAGATTGTTATTGTTAGGACAAGCTTTAAGTAATCTACAAGTTTTACCATCTTACAATACAGCTTACATCACTTTAACAAGCGAAGAAAAAAAACGTTTCGATTTTCAGAAAGGAGATACAGAAGGTGTTGTAAATTATGCACTTTCGTTAAAAGGGATTATTTTTGCCGCTATTTTTATTGAAGATAAAGAGCAACAAATTATTAAAATTTCTTTTCGTTCTAAAGGTAGTTTTTCTGTAAATCAATTTTCAAGAAATCATTTTGAAGGCGGCGGGCATGACAATGCAGCAGGAGGGAAGTCATATTTGTCAATGGCAAAAACGGTTACAAAATTTACATCTTTACTATCAAATTACCAAAAAAAATTAATAGTATCTTATGAAGATTAAAAATCTATTTTTTTTATTAATAATAATTTTTGGGTGTTCTAAAACAGTTCCAAGAAGGCCTTTAAACCCTAAAAAGTCTACCACGTTATTAAAAGAAACAATTTTAGCCTCTAAATTTATTAATAAAAAAGAAGATGATAAAATAGCTGCTTTAATTAATAAAGATTCAGCAACTGTATATTTTAATGCTACCAATGGATTTTGGTATACCTATATAAAAAAAATCGACCAAGATTTACCAACACCACAAACAGGACAAGAAGTAACTTTTACTTATAATATTATAGATTTACAAGGTGCAATAATTTATAGTAAAGAAGAATTAGGAGAAAAAAAATATAAAGTAGATAAAGAAGATTTTATTTCTGCAATTCAAAAAGGAATAAAGTTGATGAAAATGGGAGAAACTATTACATTTGTCATTCCATCTTACAATGCCTTTGGTATTACTGGAGATGGAAATAAAATAAAAACAAACCAATCTATAAAAAGTACAGTAACCTTAATAAATATTAAATAAATAAAAAATGAGAATTATAAAAAACACGTTAGCAATTGCACTTACAGCAACCTTATTTTCTTGCGGAAACCAAGTTAAAGAAGTAAAATCTTTAGAAACAGAATTAGATTCTGTTAGTTATGCTGTGGGTTTAACCATGTCTAGTCAATTAAAAAAAGGTTTCGATGAAGTAAATGTAAATGTTTTAACTCAGGCAATTAATAACGGCTTAGATTCAACAAATTTATTAATAGAAGCTAAAGATATTCAAAATATTATAAAAACATATTTTACAAAAAAGCAGGAAGAAAAAAGGAAAGAAGATTTAGTAAAAGCAGAAATTTACAAAACAGAAGGAGTTGCTTTTTTAGAAGCAAATAAAACCAAAGAAGGTGTAAAATCAACTAAAAGCGGATTGCAATATATTGTTTTAAAAGAAGGTACCGGAAAAAAGCCAAACACTGTAGACAAAGTTAAGGTACATTACCATGGAACTACAATAGACGGAACTGTTTTTGATAGTTCTGTAGATAAAGGAGCGCCGGCAGAATTTGGTGTAACACAGGTTATAAAAGGTTGGACAGAAGGTTTACAGTTGATGACTGTGGGTTCTAAATATAAATTCTTTATTCCACAAGAACTTGCTTACGGAGAAAGACCAAACCCAAGAGGTAAAATTAAGCCATTTATGGCATTAATTTTTGAAGTAGAATTATTAGAGATTTTAAAATAAAATAATTCATGAAAAACCTACTATATGTTTTTGGTTTATTATTGCTAATTACTTCTTGTAAAGCAGTAAAATATAAAGATTTAAAAGACGGAATTTACGCAGATATACAAACAAATAAGGGCGATGTTCTAATAGCTTTACATGCAGAGAAAGTACCAATGACAGTGGCAAATTTTGTGTCTTTAGCCAATGGCACCAATCCTAAAGTGGTAGACTCATTAAAAGGAAAACCTTATTTTGATGGTATTCGTTTTCATAGAGTTATTCCAGACTTTATGATTCAGGGAGGAGATCCAACAGGAACTGGTAGTGGTAATGCTGGGTATCGTTTTCCAGATGAATTCCCTATTGATTCTGTAGGTAATTTAATTTATAAGCATGATGATAAAGGAATATTATCTATGGCTAATTCGGGTCCTAAAACAAATTCTAGTCAGTTTTTTATTACGCACAAAGCAACCCCTTGGTTAGATAGAAAACATTCTATTTTTGGTAAAGTAGCTATTGGACAAAACATTATAGATAGTATTCAAAAGAACGATACTATTATAAATGTAGATATTATTAGAGTAGGTAAATTCGCTAAAAAATTTAAAGCAGCTAAAGTTTTTGAAACAGAATTAGTAAATATTGATGTTAAAGAAAAAGAATATTTAGCGAAACTAGAAAAACTAAAAAAAGTCTTTTTAAATGATAAAGGAATTGAAAAAGCTGTAACAACAAATTCTGGTTTAAAAGTATTAGAACTAAAAAAAGGATCAGGTAAAAAGTTTAATAGCGCTACAACTGCTGCCATGTATTACAGCGTGTATTTGGCAAATGGAAAACTGATTCAATCTATAGATAAAACAAAAGAACCTTTTGTTTTTACATTAGACAAACAACCCATGATTGCTGGTGTTACAGAAGCGCTTAAAGAAATGAGAGAAGGAGATAAGAAAAGACTATTTATACCTTATTATTTAGGGTATGGAGAAAAAACGTATGGTCCTTTTCCAGAAAAATCCGACATTATTTTTGATATTGAATTGGTAAAAGTTGGTAAATAATTTGTTAGATGCTATAGTACATAAAGATAAAGAGCTACTTATTTTTTTAAATAATTTAGGTAATGAATACTGGGATTCAATTTGGTTGATTATTACAAATCAGCTTTATTGGAGTCCGTTATTTATTCTTGTCTTTTATTTAGTCATAAAATCTTTTGGATGGAAACAAGGTGGTTTTATGATTTTAGCCATGATAGTATTGGTGGCTTTTTCCGATCAATTTACTAATTTCATCAAATATTCTACCGCAAGATTAAGACCTAATAACGATCCTGAAATTAAACATTTACTCCGCACACTTATTAACCCACAGAGTAATAGTTTTATATCTGGTCATGCAACAACATCTACATTTTTTGCTGTATTTGTAACTCTTTTACTAAAAGAAAAATACAAATACATATATTTTATACTCATGTTTCCATTAGTATTTGCATACAGTAGATTGTATTTAGGAGTCCATTTTCCTATAGATGTTTCTGTTGGAATGCTAGCTGGAGTTATAATGGCAAACATTTATTTTTACCTGTTTAAAAAGATAAATAAAAAATTATTTGGTTAATTTTTTATTATTGAAGTTCAAATATTATGTGCTATGATAAAAAGCAGACAATAAACTGTGCATTCTTTTAGTAATTAAAGGGTGGAAATTTTTTATATCTTTTAATTTTTTGATATTTAAATTATACAAACCATTTTTTTAGAATAATACAAGCTGTCTTGAAGTAAACCAACTGTGGTTCTCTATTAACTTTTAAGTAAATTTATTAATTCTCTTTGGTTTTATAAATTTTAGATGTAAGCTTCTCTAAAATCGAACTGTTTAAAAGTAGAATAATAATCTTAATTTAGACAAAATTAAGGGAAAAAGTAAATTTATACCACAGCAGATTGCAAAGATTTTAAAGGAATTTGAAAATGGCAATAGCGTTTGATAACGAATGTTAAAACACCCCATAACAATGTTTATTTATATATAGCTATCAGGACTTTCTGGGATATTTAACATAATAGAGAATTATAGCTACACAGCAACATATATGAAGATTATTCTAAATAGCTTTTAATTATGAATCATCCACTGGATAATCCCTAATTAAAAATGTACTATAATGTTCTGCGTGGCGCCTGTCCCGCATTTTTATTGCGGGATTACTTTGCTTTAAATTAAAGCGAAAGTTGTTATTAAAGTTTCTTCAAAAAAGTTTCTACTACAATGTTAATGGAACACTTTTTATGCTAGCTTGTATCGAGCGAAGTCGAGATGACGTAGGAGGGAAGCATAAAGTGTGTGGAATGGAAAAATTAAACGAAAAAGTGAGATTTCAGAATTATCCACCAAAAACTTCTAGTAAAATATGTTAAAAAAATTATTACTCAACGATTTTAATTTTGTTTACAATATTTGTTTATTTAATTATCGCAGATAATTCTTTACAAAAATTAAATTCCGAATAGAATTCATTTTTAAATATTTTAATCGAACATATATATAGTTTTGCCTTGTAAATATGAATTTAAATAATTACAAATGGTAAAAATAGTATATGTAGGATTTGGTATTGTATCACAAGGATTAGCTGAAATTATTTTAGGAAATAATTCTGTATTACCTGTAGTTGAGAACGTAGAAATACAAACAGTAGGAATATTGGATATAATAAAAGGTAGTAGGATTGATGCTAATGGTATTCATATGCATGATGTGCTTTTAAATGCTAAAAAAGATGATTATAGCTTGCTAACAGATACTATAATTGATATTCCTAAAGCAATACAAGAAATTAATGCAGATATCATTATTGAAGCTAGTTTTACAGATATTAAAACAGGACAACCAGCAATATCTCACATAGAATCTGCACTAAAAACTGATAAGCATATTGTTACTACTAACAAAGGACCATTCGCAGTAGCTTATAAACAAATTTTCAATTTAGCGGCATTAATGAAAAAAAATGTAGCAATTGAAGGAACTGTAATGAGTGGTACACCAATAATAAATGTATTAAATAATGGTCTTTTAGGTTCAGATATAACTGCTGTAAGTGGTATTATGAACGGAACATCTAATTATATTTTGTCTAAAATGGAATTAGGAATGTCTTATAGTGATGCACTTTCACAAGCACAAAAACTTGGATATGCAGAAGCCAACCCAACAAGTGATGTTGAAGGTTTAGACACGTTGGCTAAAGTAATGATTTTGGCAAATGTTGTTTTTAATGAGCAATTAATTCAAGAAGATATTGTAGTTCGTGGAATATCAGACATTACACTTTCGGATGTAAAAGAAGCATCAGCAAATAATGAGAGATGGAAACTGATTGGAAGCGTTTGTAAGGATGATAAAGGTAATGTTCATGGTTCAGTTTGTCCAAAATTGATACCAATGAATGATTCTTTATATGGTATTTCAGATGCTACTAATGCCTTAAAAATCACCTCTAGTATTTTAGGCGATACTACGATAGTTGGAGCAGGAGCAGGGAAAATAGAAACAGGATTTGCTTTGTATAATGATATTATATCTATAGTTAACCGTTAAAATTATAAACATGCTTTTAGAAAAAACACGCGCAAGTACAGTATCAGTTTATAATAGTTTTACTGGAGATAAAATTGGAACTGTTCCGCAATCAACCAAGCAAGATGTATTGGATGCACTTGATTTAGCAAAAATAGGAGAGGCAATTGGTAGAAAAATGCCAGCTTCAATAAGAATAGCAATTCTTAAGAAAGCTGTTATAATAATGGAGCGAGAATTTGATGTATTATCGAATCTTATTGCAACCGAAGGAATAAAAACAATAGTTCAGGCAAGAAAAGAGGTTACTAGAGCTATACATACCATGCAGCTTTCTAATGAGGAAGCAGGAAGAATAATTGGTGCAACAATTCCATTTAATGCTGTTTCAGGTTCTGAAGATAGAGTTGGTTATGAAACCAAATTTCCTATCGGTATTGTTGTTGCTATTACACCTTTTAATGATCCTTTAAACTTGGTTTGCCACAAACTAGGACCAGCAATTGCAGCTGGAAATCCTGTTATATTAAAACCAAGTGATTATACACCTTTAGTAGCCATTAAGTTTGGAGAAATTCTTTCTGAAGCTGGTTTACCAAAAGAAATGTTAAGCATAATTACAGGTTCTCCAGAATATTTTGGCGATGCGCTCATTAGCGATGATAGAATAAGATTGATAAGTTTTACGGGTGGAGTGGAAGCAGCAAAAATTATCCAGAAAAAAGCAGGTTTAAAGAAAATAGTGATGGAATTGGGTTCTAATTCTCCTGTAATCGTTTTATCTGATGCAGATTTAGAAGACACTGTTCAATCTTGTGTTTCGGGTGCATTTTATGCAAGTGGTCAAAATTGTGTTGGTGTAAAAAGAATTTTTGTTGAAGCCGGTATTTACGATTCATTTTTAACTCATTTTATGCAATTAACTGCTGCTTTAAAAATTGGTTCACCATTATCTGAAGATATTGATATTGGCCCTATTATAAGTAAAGAATCGATTAATCAAATTGATACATTTATAAACGAAAGTATAGCGCATGGAGCTAAGATAATTAGTGGTGGAAAAACAATTGGTAATTGCTATACACCAACCATATTGGAGGCTGCCTGCAATAATGATATTGCCAATTACAAAGAAGTTTTTGGGCCTGTGGTAACTATTTCAAAAGTAAAAAACTTAGATCAAGCTATAGAGAACTGTAATAAGTCTCCTTTTGGATTACATACGGCAATTTTTACGAATGATATTAGTAATGCACATAAAGCAATTAATGAACTAGAGTGTGCTGGTGTAATGATTAACGATTCTACAGATTATAGAATAGATGCAATGCCTTTTGGTGGCGTTAAAAGTAGCGGAATAGGTAGAGAAGGAGTAAAGTCCGCTATTGAAGCGATGTCTGAAACCAAAGTTGTTTGTTTCAAATTAAAAATTACTGTTGTCCGATAAAAACCTAAATTAGTTAAATTTCTAATATAAGTCCCCTAA
>CAYWOM010000059.1:0-7474 GCA_964459905.1 uncultured Polaribacter sp.
TGCTCCAAATTTTTCTGGTACTGTTTCTTCTGTACCTTCTTCTGGCATTGCATACGGATCTGCATCTGGATCCATCATTAATTTTACTTCGGTAGTAACCGATTCTAAATTATTAAATTGTCCTTTTGGATTTAGATTGGCAAAATAAGTATTTGGAAAAGCTAATAAAATATGTAAATGTTTAGAATAATATAGATAATTAAGAAACGTTAATATACCTAAAATATGAATCCACCAAGCTGTTCTTTCTATAACATGCAATGCTTCTGGCGAAAAACTGGAAAACAATGGGGCAATAAACTGACTGATTGGATTTCCAATACCGGCTTGCTGAAAAGGTGTATCTGTGGCGTTCATTACCAAAAACAAGGTCATTAAAACCATTTCAAAATACAGAATAATATTTCCATCATTTTTTGGCCAACCTTTCATTTCTTTACTTAAAAAACGTTTAATATTGGCTATGTTTCTTCGTGTCCAAAAGAATATTACAGCTATAAAAACTAGGGCTGCTAAAATTTCAAAAGTTGCAATTAAAAATCCGTAAAAAGCATCACCAATAAAACCTTTAAAAATTCTATGGGTGCCAAATAAGCCATCAATAATAATTTCTAAAACCTCTATATTTATAATTATAAAACCAACATAAACTATTATGTGTAAAAATCCAGAAAAGGGTCTTTTTACCATTTTAGATTGCCCGAGCGCAATCTTTATCATGTTTTTTAATCTTTCTGGCTTTTTGTCTGTTCTATTTACATCTTTTCCTAGATTGATGTTTCTATACAGTTTGCGAATATTCATCACAAAAAAACCGATTCCGGCAACGAGTGCTATTGCAAATAATATGTTTGGTAGGTATTGCATTTGTTTGGGGTTATATACTATTATTGGCTTGTTTCATTATTTTTATTCTTTTTTGAATCGTAAGGTTTTGCCCGTTTACCAAATAAAGAAAAGTGTACAAATCTTTTAGGATTTAGTTTCATTTCTCTTAAAAGCATTTCTAATTCTTTAGATACATTGGTTAAATTAGTATACATGGCATCATCATTTACTAATTTACCTAAAGTTCCTTTTCCTTGGTCGATACCTGTTAATAAAGAATTTACTGTAACTAAAATAATTTCTGCATCTTTAATTACCTTTCCTAAATTTGCATTTGCAAGTGTGTCTGAAACTTTAGACAAGTTTTCTGTAATATATTTTGTATTTCTAACCGTTTCTTTTAAATCTAGGGCACTAGAATCTAAAACACTGTTTACAGATTTTACAGTTTTTCTAACATCTAATAATGTGTACTCTAATGTTTTTACAGAATTTCTTAAACTTTTTTGAGTTTTGGCATCTAAAACATTATTTATATTTCTAAATAATGAATCTGCACTTACAATTACATGTTCTAATTTATTTTGAATAGGATCTAAACGCTCTCCAATAGAAGTAAACAAACTTTCTTCCATAACGCCTTGTAATGTGTCTCCTGAAACAGCTACACCACCATCATAACTTGGTATAATTGCTAAATTAGATCCTGCCAAAGGGTTTGGCGAATATATTTTTACAATACTTTTTTTGGAGAACTCAAAATCATTATCTATAGAAAAACGAACAATTAATTGACCTCTCTTTACTGCCGTTTTATTAAATTGAATTTTATCTACTTTACCTACTTTTAATCCGTTAATAGTTACGGGACTAGACTTTGTAAGTCCGCCGATTTTACGGTACTCTACTTGAAAGTAACGCGAATTACCATCAAATAAATTTTGACCTTTTAAAAAGTTAAAACCGAAAAAAAACATAACAATTATAACAACTACAGCAACTCCGGTTTTTAATTCTTTAGACATAAATACAAATTTGATAACAAAATTACTAATAATTTTTGGGAGAGAACCTTTAAATTATTGCAATTTAATAGCTTGCTGAACAGATATTTTTTCTCCATTATTAAAAGCGATTAAAAAAGCAGACTTATATCCTTTATTTTTTGCAAGTTTTAATGCTTTTTTTGCTTGCTTAAAACTTGAAGTCTTACCATAATAATATTTGTAGAAAGAGTTTATTTTAACTCTTTCTACATTTTTTAATCCTTTAAAATTATACGATTTTGTAGCAACTCTATTCTTACCAGAAGCAATTTGAATTTTGTATTCGATATTCTTAACTCCTTTTTTGGCTAAAACAACATTAGCTGTTACTGTATTTATTTTTAAATTATTAATATATTTTTTAATGGCATCAGAAATAGCATTTGCCATTTGCTCTTGCCCTTTTTTAGAATTTAAGTACCTACCTTCTTTTTTATTGGTTAAAAAGCCCAACTCTACCAAAACACTTGGCATTATAGTTTCTCTTAAAACCTGAAAATTATCTTGTTTTACTTTTCTATCTAATCTTCTTAATTTAGAAGTAAAATTTTGCTGAATTAAACTAGCTATCGTTAAACTTTTATCTAAATTTTCTTCTTGTAAAAGTGATAAACCAATAACGGATTCAGCAGAGTTTGGGTCGAAACCTTTATACTTATCCTTAAAATTATCTTCTAAAAGAATTGCAGAATTTTCTCTTTTTGCTATTTCTAAATTCTTTACGTTACCTCTTAAGCCCAATACAAAGGTTCCGGCTCCGTAGGCATTAGTTGTATGAGAATCACAATGAATTGAAACAAATAAATCTGCTTTTGCATGATTTGCAATGTCGCCTCTTTTCCATAAATCTATAAAAACATCTTTTTTTCTGGTATAAATAACTTTTATATCGCTTTTTATTTCTAGTTTCTTACCTATGTTTAAAGCTACTTTTAAAGCAATATTTTTCTCTCTAAAACTATTCCCTAAATTACCTGGATCCTTACCACCATGTCCTGCATCTATTACAACAACATATTTTTTTTGAGAAAAAACAGCGGAAGAATGCATCAAAAAAAAGAAAATGCATAGAAAAGCAAAAAATATTTTTGCTTTGGTATTAAATTTGTAGGTTTCTTGGAATCGCATCAATAAAATTTAACTAATTTTGGCAACTTAAATTTGGTGTTTCAAATATTGAGCCATATTTTTAACTTTTATACAAAAATACTATTTATAGCATTGCAAACAAACCTATCATACATACTTTTATTTTGCTGCTTCTTTTATTTAAGAATAGGTTTCTCGCAAGATATAAAACCTACTAAAAAAACGGCAATTATTGCTGTAAAAAAAGACACCCTTTTACCTGATAAAAAAGCGGCTATTACTCAATTAAAAAAAGACTCGTTAGCTATAAAAAAAGTAGATTCTATAAAACCAAAAGAAACGGTAGAAGATATTATTACACATATTGCTAAAGACTATACAATACAAAATGCTAAAAGTAAAAAGGTTACCCTTTATAACGAGGCAAATATAACCTACACAGACATTAATTTAAAAGCAGGAATAATAATTATAGACTACAAAAAAAACACACTTTTTGCTAAAGGAATTAAAGATAGCACAGGCTATGTACAACGCCCAGTTTTTAAACAAGGTGGTCAAGAATCTGAACAAGATTCTATTATTTACAATTTTAAAAGTAAACGTGCCTTAATTTATGGGCTGAAAACCAAACAAGGAGAAATGTTTACCTATGGCGAAAAAACCAAACGGGTAAATGATTCTACTGTTTACATTAGAAATATCCGGTTTACTACATCAGAAAAAGAAAAGCCAGATTATTATATAGCTACAAATAAGGCTAAATTAGTGCCTGGAAAAAAGATAATTGTAGGCACAAGTAACCTTGTTTTAGCAGATATTCCTACACCTATATTTTTACCTTTTGCGTATTTCCCTATGTCAGAAACAAGTACTTCTGGTTTTTTAATTCCTGCTTTTGATACCGGAAGTTCTAACAGAGGTATTGGTATTCAAAACGGTGGCTATTATTTTGCCATTAATGATTATGTAGATTTAACGGTTTTGGGTGATGCGTATTCCAACGGAAGTTGGGCAACTAGAATATCATCAAACTACAATAAACGCTACAGATTTAATGGTGCTTTTAGTTTTAATTTCGAAAACAACATTTCTGGCATTAGAGGTTTTGATGATTACAGCAAAGCAAATAATTTTAATGTTACATGGAATCATGCACAAGATTCAAAAGCAAGTCCGAATTCTAGATTTACGGCTTCTGTAAACTTAGGAAGTAGCCGTTTTTTTAGAGAATCTCAAAATCAGTTTAACCTTCAGCAATCTCAAAACAACAATTTTAGTTCCTCTATAAATTACAGTAAAACATTTGTTGGCACGCCTTTTAATATGAATATTTCTGCTTTGCATCAACAAAACACAAATACAGAAAAAATTACCATGACGTTGCCTTCTTTAACGGTAAACATGAGTCGAATTTTTCCTTTTGCAGGAAAAGGTGGAATTCAGAAAACGCCTATTCAAAAAATGGGATTTAATTATACCATGCAAGGTCAGTATTTAATTAACACAGATGATGATGAGTTTTTTACGCCTAAAATGTTTGAAACAGCAATATCTGGTGCAAAACATCAAACAGGAACAAGCACTAACATTAAAGCATTTAAATATTTTACCTTATCGCCAAGTGCCAATTATGAAGAATCTTGGAATTTTAATTATATAGAAAAAGAATATGACCCCGTTAAAAAAGAAGTTGTAATAGACTCGTTAACAGGCTTTAAAAGCTTTAGAACTTTTAATGCTGGTATTAGTTTATCTACTAATATTTACGGTACTTTTAAATTTAAAAAAGGAAGACTAAAAGCCATTAGACATACATTTAGACCCTCAATCTCTTATAATTACAGACCCGATTTTGGTACTAAATTTATAAAAGAAGTACAACAAAGTGCAGATCCTTTAGATATTGCAAACTATACAATTTTCGACAATAGTCTATATAGTGCTCCTTCCACTGGTTTAAGCAATGCAATTGGAATTACACTAAATAATGTTTTAGAAGCAAAAGTAGCTTCAAAAGACCCTGACAGTGATGAAGAAGATGAAAAAGTAACCCTATTAAATAACTTAAATTTTAGTAGCTCTTACAATATTGCTGCAGATAGTTTGCGTTGGTCTCCTGTAAGTTTTTCTGCCGGAACACGTTTATTTAAAGACAAATTAGCGGTAAATTTAAGTGGTTCTTTAGACCCATATAAGGTAAATGATACTGGTAATAGAATTAATGAATTTAACTCGAATCTTTTAAGGTTAACAAACGCTAGTTTAACCGCAAATTATTCTATTTCTAGTGCCGATTTTGGTAAGGATAAAAAAGACCAAAAAACCAACAAAGACCCTAATAATACACAAGATATAATTGGTGCTGATATTAATCCTACAGATAGATTCGGACAAAGAAATAACATTAATTCTGATAAAAAAGATAAAAATAAAGAGGCTAAATTATACCATGCAGATATTCCTTGGTCTTTAAGTTTAGGGTATTCTGCAAACTATACCAATAATGGCATTGATGGTGGTGAAATTGGTGTGCACAGTCTTGTTTTTAGTGGAAATTTAGAATTATCACCTAAATGGAAAATGGGCTATTCTTCTGGTTACGATGTAAAAGAAGGCGCATTTACCTTTTCTAGATTTAATTTTACAAGAGATTTAGATAGCTGGCAATTTAATTTTAATTGGGTTCCTTTTGGCACAAACTCTTCGTACACCTTCTTTATTGGTGTAAAATCTTCTGTTTTAGCAGATTTAAAGTGGGATAAAAACAAACCACCAGATAGGAACCTATTTTAGTTTTTGGATTTTGATAAAAGAAAATATTTCAAAAAAACATAAATCTAACAAACTTTAAAACCTTTACAACATTACACTTTTAAAACTTTCTCGCTTTGCAACTCTGTAACTCTGTAACTTTACAACTCAAAAAAAATGAACTCTAGAGAAGACCAATTAGCCGCTTTTAATCGTTTATTAGATATTATGGACGAGCTTAGAGCAAAGTGTCCTTGGGATAAAAAACAAACTCTAGAAAGCTTGCGCCATCTTACCATAGAAGAAACATACGAACTTGCAGACGCTATTTTAGACAACGATTTACAAGAAATTAAAAAAGAGTTAGGCGATGTACTTTTACACATTGTTTTTTATGCAAAAATTGGAAGTGAAAAAAAGGCTTTTGACATTGCAGATGTTGCCAATAGTATTTCCGATAAGTTAATTAGCAGACATCCGCATATTTATGGCGATGTAAAAGTTGATACCGTAGAAGATGTAAAAAGAAACTGGGAGCAGTTAAAATTAAAAGAAGGCAAGGTTTCTGTTTTAGAAGGTGTGCCAAAAAGTTTGCCCGCTGTTGTAAAAGCAAGTAGAATTCAAGAAAAAGTTGCAGGCGTTGGTTTCGATTGGGAAGAACCAGCACAGGTTTGGGAAAAAGTACAAGAAGAACTTACAGAACTTAACGAAGAAATTAAAGCGAACAATAAAGAAAACATCGAAAAAGAATTTGGAGATGTATTGTTTTCTATGATTAATTATGCCCGTTTTATTAATGTGAATCCTGAAAATGCATTAGAAAAAACGAATAAGAAATTTATAAATCGTTTTCAATATCTAGAAAAAGAAGCAAAAAAAGAAGGCAAAGAAATCTCGGATATGTCTTTAACGGAAATGGATGTTTATTGGGAAAAATCTAAAGAATTCTTTAAATAGTTACATAATTTTTTTTTGGAAACTTAACCTATTAAATTTTCTTTTTTATAGCGAAATAAGCAAGTAAATTAGTTGTTTTTCTTAGGATAAAACCACGATTCTAAAAAACCCAATCCGTATCCTAAAAACTGTGTTAAGGTTGTAAAAACACTTAAAAAAGCAACGTATACATTTTTATTTTGAAACAAAGAATTTAATAAAATTAATACGAAATAAAATCCGTAGCAATAGAGTATTTGAGAATAACCAAAAATTGCAAAAAGAACACCCACATCTAATCCAATAATAAACAAACTAGGAAACCAATAAGTTAATTTTGATGTTTCTGGATACTTTTTATTTAGTTTTGGTCTTGCTGTTCCAAAAGCAAAGGTTTGTTTAAAAAATTGCAGAATTGTGCTTCTTCTTTTATGATAGACAAAAGCTTTTTCTATCAACTGCGTTTCAAATCCGTTTTGCCACAATCTAAATGTTAAATCGATATCTTCGCCCGCTTTTAAGTTAGAAAAACCTGCTGTTTTACTAAAAGCTGTTTGCGACAATCCAAAATTAAAACTTCTAGGTTGAAATTTTCCAACGGCTTTCTTGTTACCTCTTATGCCGCCTGTAGTTAAAACAGCAGTCATAGAATAATTAATAGCTTTTTGCAGTGGTGTAAAGTTTTTATGGGCAGCATCTGGTCCACCAAAAGCATCTGTAAAATTAATTTCTAATGCTTTTTTTACTTCTAATAAATATTGTTTTGGCATAATTACATCAGAATCTAAAATAATAAAATAGTTTCCTGCAGCTCTTTGCAT
>CAYWOM010000060.1:0-7447 GCA_964459905.1 uncultured Polaribacter sp.
ATTCTGACGAAGCTTATTATTTTATTACTGTTAGTGATTTAGATGGAAAAAGAATTCAGCAAAAAGCGCCAATAACTTCAAATGCAACTACTCAAATTACAAATTTTGATGACTTTGTGTTTTATGAAAAAGAAGAAAGAAATCTCTTGGCCGTGGGAACTCAATGGTTTTTCAATCAAGATTTTAATATAGAAAATACTCAGGTTTTTAATATTCCTTTTCCAAATGCCATTCCTAATCAAGATATTAGTGTTCGTGTTAGAGGAGTTTCAAATTCTGTTGTAAATTCAAATATGGCCGTAAAAGTAAATACTCAAGATCTTTATACATTGCAGTATTTTGGTATAAATCCAGCATCTTTAACAAAAGCAGATACGGCAGAAAGAACAGCAACGCTTCAAAGTTCTTTAGACCTAATTACGGTAGATATTACTTATGATAATGCGGGCAACCCTTCTGCAAACGCTTTTTTAGATTTTATAGAAATCACTGGAAAAAAACAATTACTAGCTTCTGGAAATCAGTTTTCTTTTAGAAGTTTTCAACAAGCAAAAGCAACAGGAGTTGTAGCATATCAAATTAAGAATAGCGCTACTATTTTTCAAGTTTGGGATGTATCTAATTCTATACAACCTAAAAATATTATCAATAATAATACAGGCGCAGATTTTAGCTTTAAAGATACTGCTGGTTTAGATGATAATGGCAATTTAAAAGAATACATTGTTTTAAATGAAAATGACTTTTATGTGCCAAAAATAATTCAACAAACTAAAATTGCCAACCAAAACTTACACGGATTAAAAGATGTTAATTACATAATAATTACAAATTCAGAACTTTCTAATCAAGCGCAAAGGTTAGCCGATTATCATCAAAACAACTCTAATTTAACAACAAAAGTAGTGCTTCTAGAGGAAATTTATAATGAATTTTCTTCGGGCTCTAAAGATATTACTGGTGTTAGAGATTTTATAAAACACCTTTATTTAACAAATTCTACAGACGATAAAAAATTAAAATATGTTTGTTTCTTTGGTGATGCTTCTTATGATTATAAAGACAGAATTCCTGGTAATAATAACATTGTACCTGTAAAACTCGCTCCAGAAACTACAGATATTTATAATTTTAATTTAGCGTTTTCTTATGTTACAGACGATTTTTTTGTGATGTTAGATGATAATGAAGGAAACATGGCAACAGCAAATACAATAGATGTTGTGTCTAGTAGAATTCCGGTTTCAACAATTACACAAGCAAAAGATGTTGTAGATAAAATTCTTACCTATTATACCAAAGAAGCTATTGGAGATTGGCGAAATACAGTTACATTTTTAGCAGATGATATTGATGAAAACTCAGACATTCAAATTCAGCCCGGTGTAGAAAGTATTGCTGATGAGATTAGAGTTAATAAACCTATTTTTAACGTTAATAAAATTTATGTAGATGCTTTTGTACAAGAAAACTCTTCTGGTGGCGAGCGATATCCGCAAGTAAATGAGGCTATTACAAATGCTGTTGAAAAAGGTACACTTGTTTTCGACTATTTTGGTCATGGAGGAGAAGATGGTTTTGCATCCGAAAGAATTTTAGACAAACCACAAATTCAAAGTTTTAATAATTCAAATACTTTACCGCTATTAATTACAGTTACGTGCGATTTTTCGAGATTCGATAACCCCAATAGGGTTACCGCCGGAGAATTAACACTTTGGAGTAATACAGGCGGTGCTGCCAGCATGATTACCACCACAAGAGAGGTCTTTATCTCTACAGGACAGCGTTTTAATGAGAGTTTAATAAGAATATTATTAGAGTTTAATAATGAAGATTTAACAATTGCAGAATCTTTAAAAGAAGCAAAAAACAACTTTCCAAGCTTTCAGAAATTCTTTATTTATTCGTTTGGCGATCCAGCCATGAAACTAGCCGTTCCTAAACCAAACGTTCGCATTACAAAAATGAACGATAAAGGTATTACACAATCTTTAGACACGCTAAAAGCGCTGTCTAAAGTTAGCTTTACAGGAGTTGTTGTAAATGAGTCTAATATGATTTTAACCGATTTTAATGGCTCTTTATCAACCACTGTTTTCGATAAAACACTTAATAAAAACACTTTAGATAACGATGGTTTTGGAATTGTAAACGAATTTGATACTCAAGATAGTAAGTTGTTTAGAGGGAAATCTACCATTACAAATGGTACTTTTAAATTCGATTTTATTGTGCCAAAAGACATTAAAATTGCCTTTGGGAAAGGAAAACTAAGTTTCTATGCAGAAAATGGAGAAACCGATAAAGCGGGGTATAATTTTGATGTTGTTGTCGGTGGAATAAACGAAGATGCACCTGTAGACAATATTGGTCCAGAAATAAGATTATTTATGAATGATGAGTCTTTTATTGATGGAGGAAATACAAACGCTTCGCCTAATTTTATTGCGGCGCTGTTTGATGTAAGCGGAATTAACACTTCTATAACTGCTGTAGATCATGATATTGTAGCAATTTTAGATGGAGACACCTCCAACCCAATAGTTTTAAACGATTTTTATCAAACAGAATTAAACGATTTTACCAACGGAAAGGTAAATTACAGATTTAGAGATTTAGAAGTGGGGCCACATACATTAAAATTAAAAGCATGGGATACTTACAATAATTCATCAGAAGCAACGTTAAATTTCGTGGTTGTATCTGATGCTATATTAAATCTAGAAAATGTTTTAAATTATCCAAATCCGTTTGTAAATTATACCGAATTTTGGTTTAATCACAACAAACCAAACGAACCTTTAGAGGTACATGTTCAAATATTTACGGTCTCTGGTAAGTTAATAAAAACAATTAATAGAAACGTACAAACATCTGGTGCTTTGGTAAGCAGCCCAGAAAATATTTCTTGGAATGGTTTAGACGATTTTGGAAATAAAATAGGAAAAGGAGTATATATTTATAAATTAAAAGTAAAATCAACAATAAGCAATTTAGTTTCAGAGAAGTACGAAAAATTAGTTATACTTCAATAAAAACTTATATTTGCCAAACTAACAAGAATCAAATTAAATGAAAAAATTAGGAATTTATTGTATAATTTGTGTTTTATGTAGCTTTAAAGCATTTGCACAAACAACTATTGACACTAGGGAAATTGGAGGAATTACAACTGCAGTTCCTTTTCTATTAATTATACCAGATGCTAGGTCTGGTGGTATGGGAGATATTGGTGTTGCAACCTCTGCAGATGCTTTTTCTCTTTTTCATAATCCCTCTAAAATGGCGTTTAGTAATAGGCAAGTAAAGGCAGGTATTACCTATTCTCCTTGGCTACGTAATTTAACAGACGATATTTTTACAGGTAGCATGAGTTACATGAACCGATTTAGTGAAAACGCAGCTTGGGGTGCAGATTTTAAATATTTTTCTTTAGGACAAATAGATTTAACAGATGCTAACGGAAACTCTAACGGTATTTTAAAACCAAATGAATTAGCATTTACAGGTTCATATGCCTTAAAATTAAGTGAAACCTTTTCTATGGGTGTTTCCTTAAAATACATTCGCTCTAATTTAACTTTAACAGGAGTTTCTGGAACTTTACAGCCTATAAATTCTTTTGCAGTAGATATTTCTGGATACTATCAATCTTTTGAAGAAAATTACGGAAACTTTAATGGTCGCTATAGATTAGGATTTAACCTTGCTAACATTGGGCCTAAAGTTTCTTATGTTCCAGGAACAGCTCAACAAGATTTTATTCCTACCAATTTAAAATTAGGTGGTGGTTTCGATTTTATTTTAGATGATTATAACATTATTTCTACAAATGTAGAATTTACAAAATTATTGGTGCCGTCTCCTCAGTTAGATGGTTCAGACAAAGACAAAGGATGGATTGAAGGTATCTTTACTTCTTTTGGTGATGCAGAAGGAGGATTTAGTGAAGAGTTAAGTGAAGTTACTTATGCTTTAGGTGCAGAATATTTATACAATAATGCCTTTGCTTTAAGGGCTGGGTATTTTCATGAAAGCGAAGACAAAGGTAATAGACAGTATTTTACCTTGGGTGGTGGTTTTAAAACCAATGCTTTAAATATAGATTTATCATATTTAATTAACGCCTCTGATGTAAATAACCCGTTAGAAAACTCGCTGCGTTTTTCTTTATCTTTTGATTTAGGTGAAGTTTTTGAAGACTATTAAATGTCATAAAAATGTAGTAAGTTTATAAAATATTAAAAAGCAGTCTAAAATGACTGCTTTTTTTGACTAAAATAGTTTGTATGAGAAAAATTGAAGTTTCCACATCAGCAATTGTTTATAATAATATATCTACACTTTCTTTAGAGGATAAAAAACTTATGGATAAAGCCATAGAAATAAGAAAAACGGCCTATGCACCGTATTCTAAATTTAGTGTTGGTGCAGCTTTGTTATTAGAAAATAATGAAATTATTTTAGGAAATAACCAAGAAAGTGCCGCTTATCCATCTGGCATGTGCGCAGAAAGAGTGGCTATTTGGAAAGCAGGCTCTAGTTTTCCTGGTGTAAAAATTAAAAAACTAGCAATTTCTGCAAGCTCAACTATTTCTAAAGTAGACAAGCCTATTGGGCCTTGTGGCGCATGCAGACAAACATTATCTGAATACGAAATAAACCAAAAACAACCTTTCGAAGTTCTTTTTATGGGCGAAGTTGGCGAGGTAATAAAAACCGAATCATTGCTTTCCTTATTACCATTTTCTTTTGATAGTTCTTATTTGTAATTTACAGTCATTGCTAATAAATATAACGAGGCAATCTATTAATTTCTAGTTCTATTTTTTTAATTATATGAAACCAGATATTTCTTCACGAAAAGACATTAAACTCATTATTACACAATTCTACGAGTTGCTATTAGTAGATAAAAAAATGATGCCTTTTTTCGAAGATATTGTTGCACAAAATCATCTAGAAAATCACTTAGAAATAATTGCAGATTTTTGGAATGATATACTTTTTCATACATCAACTTATAAAAATAATACCATGCAAAAACATTTAGATAAAAATGCTTTTGTAACCTTTAAAAAAGAACATTTTATCATTTGGACATCGTATTTATTTGAAACAATTGATGCGCATTTTAGTGGGTTAATAGCGCATACTATGAAAAACCGCGCAAGCTCTATTGCTACTGTAATGCAGTTAAAAATGGAAGCGTACTAGTAGAATTTAGAATTATATTTAATTAATTTTTTCTGTATTTTTATTTTCTTGAGCTTCGGTTACTTAAAGAAACAATTACTTTTAAAAAAAGTAGATTTCATAATTTTATCTAAAAGCAACTAATTAATAATGACTTCATCTAAAATTACAGGAACTGGTACTTTTATTCCATCTATAAAAAAAGATAATCTATCATTTATAAATGAACAATTTTTAAACGAAGATGGTTCTAATTTTCCATCAGAAAATAACGTTATCATAGAAAAATTTAAGACAATTACCGGTATAGATGAAAGACGGTATGCAAAACCAGAATACACAACTTCTGATTTGGCTTTTTTTGCGGCTAAAAAAGCCATAGAAGATGCAAAAATAAATCCAGAAGAACTTGATTATATTATTTTAGCACATAATTTTGGAGATGTAAAAAAAGGGGCAATTCAAAGTGATATTTTACCAAGTTTAGCTACAAGAGTTAAGTACCGGTTGCAGGTAGAAAACCCTAATTGTGTAGCTTATGATATCCTTTTTGGTTGCCCAGGTTGGATTGAAGGGGTTATACAGGCACAAGCTTTTATAAAAGCCGGAATTGCCAAAAAATGTTTAGTAATTGGCGCAGAAACACTCTCTAGAGTTATTGATAAACACGATAGGGATTCTATGATTTTTAGTGATGGTGCAGGTGCATGTATTGTAGAAGAATCTAACGATGAAGATTCTGGAATTTTAAGTCATGCTACGCAAACTTTTGCTAAAGATGAAGCCTATTTTTTACATTTCGATAAGTCTTTTAATAAAAATGAAAATGAAAATGTACGTTATATAAAAATGTTTGGTAGAAAAATTTATGAATTTGCCATTACAAAAGTACCTGCAGCAATGAAACTGGCTTTAGATAAAAGTGGTATTCCTATAGAAAGTGTAAATAAAATTTTTATTCATCAAGCAAATGAAAAGATGGACGAAGCAATTGTAAAACGCTTCTATAGACTGTACAAAAAGAAAATGCCAACAGATATTATGCCTATGAGTATTCATAAATTAGGCAATAGTTCTGTAGCTACCGTGCCTACTTTGTTAGATTTAGTTTTAAAAGGTCAAATAGAAAATCACCAAGTAAAAAAAGGCGATGTTATTATGTTTGCTTCCGTTGGTGCAGGAATGAATGTGAATGCCATTGTGTATCGTTATTAGTTGCAAAGCTGTAAGGCTAAAATAGACGATAACCCATCTGTTGTTTTGATATAATTGTAATAGAAAAAAAGAAATATGATGCCTTATTTTTTTAGTTGAAAAATCTACTATTTAAATTACTATTTCTAAAATCATTATATTATTTTTGCGTATGCAACAACAGAACGTACTTATATTAGATTTCGGTTCGCAATACACACAACTAATTGCCCGAAGAGTAAGAGAATTAAATATTTATTGTGAAATTCATCCTTATAATCATCCTCCAAAAAATCAATCAGAATTTAAAGCAATTATTTTATCTGGAAGCCCAAACTCTGTTAGAGGAGAAAACGTTTTACACCCAGATTTATCAGAAATAAGAGGTAAAAAATCAGTTTTAGCAGTATGCTACGGCGCACAATACCTAGCTCATTTTTCTGGTGGTAAAGTTGCACCTTCTAACACAAGAGAATATGGTAGAGCAAATTTATCTTATGTAAAAGAAAATGAAACTTTCTTCGAAAACATCTCTAAAGGAAGTCAAGTTTGGATGAGTCACTCAGACACAATAAAAGAACTACCAACAAATGGTACACTTTTGGCAAGTACAAAAGACGTACAAAATGCTGCTTATAAAATTGATGGAGAAGATACTTTTGCAATTCAATTTCATCCAGAGGTATATCATTCTAAAGATGGAAAACAATTATTAGAAAATTTTTTAGTAAAAATTGCAGGAGTTGCACAAACCTGGACACCAGATTCTTTTGTAGATTCTACAGTTGCGGCAATACAAAAAAAAGTAGGTAACGATAAAGTTGTTTTAGGACTTTCTGGAGGCGTAGACTCTACAGTTGCTGCCGTTTTATTGCACAAAGCAATTGGTGAAAATTTATACTGTATTTTTGTAAATAACGGATTGTTAAGAAAAAATGAGTTCGAAAGTGTACTTACTCAATACGAAGGTATAATAATATAACTATATAATATAAATACAGATTGCTTACCATTTTCTGCATACATTCCATATAAAATAACGTAAAATACGCAT
>CAYWOM010000061.1:0-7393 GCA_964459905.1 uncultured Polaribacter sp.
CCTATTATTTTTGATTATAATTATGTAATTATTAAAGTGAATCTTAATGGCAAAGACTATTATTTAGATGCAACTGAAAAATATTTACCATTTGGGCAATTGCCTATTAGAACTTTAAATGGAGAAGCAAGAATTATTGATACTGAAGATGACAAGCAATGGGTAATTCTTTCACCAAAAATTAAATCTAATAGAAGTATTAGAGCAAAATTAACTTTAAATGAAGATTTAGAGTTTGTAGGGGATTTAGTAATAAATAGAAATGGTTATTTTGCATCAAACAAAAGAGAAATAATTTCTTCTAAAGATGAAGATTTATATTTAGAGGAATTTGAAACAGACAATCCAAATATTGAGGTAGAAGAATACACCCATGTTAATCTAGATTCATTCGAAAAATCTCTAATAGAAAAATTTAAAATTAAAATTTATTTAGCTGCTGAAAAATCTAATAAAACAAGAATTAATCCATTTTTTTTCTTTAGAAGTAAAGAAAACCCCTTTAAGTTAAAAGAAAGAAATTATCCTGTAAATTTTGGGTATCCTAGAAATAATAATTATTCAATACAATTAAAAATACCAGATAACTATAAGATAACTCAACTACCAGAAGATATTGCAATTTCTTTACCTAATAATGGAGGTCGTTATATTTTAAAAACAACTGTTAATGGAAATAACATAACCATAGTTTTACGTTCTAGTATTCGTAAAAAAGAGTACTCAACGCAAGAATATTTTGTCTTAAAAGAATTTTACAAAAAGATTCATTTAGCCGAAAAATCTTATATAATAATAGAAAAATAATCCTTAATATAACTGGTTTAATAACAAATAAAAAACTCAAAATTTAAAAATTTTGAGTTTTTTTATTATTAGTTTTATTTCAAAATAATTATCTTCTACTATAATTAGGTGCTTCTTTTGTAATAGCTACATCATGTGGGTGACTTTCATTAATTCCGCTTGCGGTAATTCTAACAAACTGCCCAGTATCTTGTAAAGTAGCAATGTCTTTGGCACCACAATACCCCATTCCTGCACGTAAACCACCAATAAATTGATGAATACTTTCATCTAAATCTCCTTTATAAGGTACACGACCAACAATACCTTCTGGTACTAGTTTTTTAATATCTGCTTCTACATCCTGGAAATAACGATCTTTAGAACCTTGCTTCATGGCTTCTACAGAACCCATACCACGATAAGATTTAAATTTTCTTCCTTCGTAGATAATTGTTTCTCCTGGAGATTCTTTTGTACCAGCTAATAAAGAACCTAACATTACAGAATCTGCTCCGGCAGCAATTGCTTTTGGTATGTCTCCTGTATATCTAATTCCTCCATCTGCAATAACAGGAACTCCACTCCCTTTAATAGCAGCTGCAACTTCTAAAACAGCAGAAAATTGAGGAAAACCAACCCCTGCAACAATTCTTGTTGTACAAATAGAACCTGGTCCGATTGCTACTTTTACTGCATCAGCACCTGCTTCTACTAAGTATTTAGCAGCAGCACCTGTTGCAATATTACCAACCACAACATCTAAATTAGGGTATCTTTCTTTTACTTGTTTTAAAACAGTTACTACACCTTTAGTGTGTCCGTGTGCAGTATCTATAATTACAGCATCTACGCCTGCATTTACTAAAGCTTCTGCTCTATCTACCGCATCCTGAGTAACACCTAAAGCAGCTGCAACTCTTAGTCTACCAAAAGAATCTTTGTTTGCAATTGGTTTTTGTGTAACTTTTGTAATGTCTCTAAAGGTTATTAATCCTTTTAATTTATAGGCATCATCAACAATTAACAATTTTTCTATTTTATAATTCTGAAGAATTTTTTCTGCGTCATTTAAAGAGGTTCCAACCGCAGCAGTAACTAAGTTTTCACTAGTCATAACTTCTACAATTGGTCTGTTATTATTGTGTTCGAAACGCAAATCTCTATTGGTAACTATACCTTTTAAGATTCCGTTGTTATCTACAATTGGTATGCCTCCAATTCCGTGTTCTTTCATATTTGCTTTTGCATCTAAAACAACGGCGGTTAATGGCAAAGTAACCGGGTCTATAATCATACCAGACTCGGCACGTTTTACTCTTCTAACTTCTTGGGCTTGCTGCTCAATAGTCATGTTTTTATGCAAAACACCAATACCTCCTTCTCTTGCAATAGCAATTGCTAAAGCAGCTTCTGTAACGGTATCCATTGCTGCAGATGCAATAGGTACGTTTATAGTAATGTTTTTAGTAAATTTTGTTTGAATATTTACTTCTCTTGGAAGTACATCTGAAAAAGCTGGAACTAAAAGAACGTCATCATACGTTAAGCCTTCTCCTAAAATTTTGTTGTTATGTGCTGTCATCTTGCAATTATGGTATAATTGCCTACAAATTTACAATATATTATTCATTTTAAAGCCTTTATTTAAATTGATTATTAATCACCCCGAAAATAGCTTATATTTTTTAAAATGTTAAATTTATAATTTAAATAACTGATTGCTATTAACTTAAAAATATTATTTTTATTTATTCTAAATAAACTTTGTAATAATTATTTTCAATAGTATATTTGCAGAAAATAAAAAATTTATTTATAATCAATCTAAATAAAATGAAGAAAAGTATCCTCTTATCAATCACTTTATTATCAATAACATTAACAGCCCAAAAAAAACAAGAAAAACAAAACGGAAGGTTAGATTCTATTCAAAAATTAGATGAAATAATAATCTCTACAACTAAGATTTTAGGAAACAAATATGTTGCAGAAAATAGAACGGGTTCTGCTTTTTATCTATCGCCTAAAGAATTAGAAAAATTTAGTTTTACAGATATTAATAGAGTGTTAAGAACAGTTCCTGGAGTTACTATTTACGAAGAAGATGGTTTCGGACTGCGACCAAATATTAGTTTGCGAGGAACATCACCAGAAAGAAGCTCTAAAATTACTCTAATGGAAGATGGCGTTTTAATTGCTCCTGCTCCGTATAGTGCCTCTTCTGCTTATTATTTTCCAACAATTGCAAGAATGGAAGCTGTAGAAATTTTAAAAGGAAGTAGTCAAATAGAATATGGTCCTTTTACTACAGGTGGTGCTATAAATATGATTTCTTCTCAGGTTCCTAACAAATTTGGTGGAAAAATTAGAGCGAGTTATGGTAGTTTTAATTCTAATCAATTACATGCTAAAATTGGTGGTGCAAATAAAATTTTTGGCTATATGGTAGAGTACCTAAATTATGGTTCAGATGGTTTTAAAACTTTACCAAGCGGTAAAAATACAGGTTTTAATAAAAATGATGTGGTTGCAAAGTTTAAAGTAAACTTATTTCCAAATGCTGCTGTTAAACAATCGTTAGAGTTTAAGTTTCAATATGCAGATGAAGTAGGAAATGAAACCTATTTAGGCTTGTCTGAAGAAGATTTTAATGCCAATCCTTTTAATAGATATGCTGCTTCTAATAACGATAAAATGACCACAGATCATACGCAATATATGATTACGCATCGATTTGATTTTTCTAAAGATATTAGAGTTACCACAACTGCTTACAGAAATAATTTTTCAAGAAATTGGTACAAGTTAAATGATGTAACTTTTAACGGAGACAAACAAGGTATTGCTGCTATTTTAGAAGATCCAACAAGTTTATCAAATCATTTTAACATTGTAAACGGAAGTATGGCCTCTGGTGATGATGCAATTGGGGTAAAGGCAAATAATAGAACGTATTATGCACAAGGAATTCAAACAAAATTAGACTATCATTGGTATAAAGGTGCTATTTTTCATGATATTGAAGTAGGCTTTAGAGTTCATTATGATGAAGAAGATAGGTTTCAATGGGTAGATAAATATGCCATTAATACTACAGGCGATTTAAATATTACAACTGCTGGAACTCCCGGAACTGATGCCAATAGAATTGCCAGCGCAAAAGCTTTTGCCTCTTTTATTACCTATAAATTAAAATACAATAATTGGACCTTTACACCTGGTATTAGATATGAAAACATTCAACTTAAAAGAGAAAATTTTGGTAAAAATGATATAACAAGAACAGGGATAAATTTAGCAGAAAGAGAAAACTCTGTAGACGTTTTTATACCAGGAATGGGTTTTAATTATAAGTTTGATAATAACTTGTCTGTTTTTGGTGGCGTTCATAAAGGTTTTTCGCCTCCAGGAAATCAAGAAGACCAAAAACCAGAAAAAAGTATTAATTATGAACTAGGAACTAGATTCAATTTAAAAGGTTTAAAAGGAGAATTAGTTGGTTTTTATAATGATTATTCAAACCTTTTAGGGAGCGATTTAGCCGCAACAGGCGGAACAGGCTCTTTAAATCAATTTAATGCAGGAGAAGTAAAAGTAAACGGAATTGAATTGTTATTAAACTATAATTTAGCTAAAAAAGACGCTAAAATAACGTTGCCAATTTCTTTTGGATATACATATACAAATACAGAGTTTTTAAATAGTTTTGGAAGTTCAGATAGTTTGTGGGGTACTGTAACTGTTGGAGATCAATTACCTTACATACCAAATCATCAATTTAATACCGCGCTTTCTTTAGAGCACACATCTTTTGAACTGAATTTAAATGCAAGATATAATGGCGAGTTTAGAACTGTTGCCGGCACCGGTAGCATACCTTCTAATGAAAAAGTAGCTTCTAATTTTATTGTAGATTTTTCTGGAAAATATTATGTAACCAAAAAATTAAATATTACTGCAAATATTATCAATTTATTAGACAATACCTATGCTGTTTCTAGAGTTCCTGCAGGTTTAAGACCTGGGCATCCATTCGGTATTTATGGTGGATTTGAATTTAGATTTTAAGAAAAAGAAACAAAAAAAAATGCTATTTATTAGCACTTTTTTTTGTTTCTAATTTAAAATAATTTACCACAGCTTTACGAATATCATAAGCCAACTCATTTTCTTTTGGTTTATAAATAGATAGCACTTCTTTGTTTTTATCAGATAAAAAAGGAATATCAAATCCTTTTAAAAGATAATCTGAAAATGCAACTGTATACGTTTTATTGATGTTTAATTCTTTGTTTTTAATAATCCACTTCTCTCCTATTTTCTCTGCGTTAAAACGTTGTAAATAAGCACCTGTTCCGGCTGCTAAAATTCCGTAATCTAAAACACGTTTTAACAATCTCCCTTTAATTTCTACTTTTAAAACGGCACCTCCATAAGGCAAAACTCTAAAAATATCTACAGGTGTAATTGCGCCTTCTAATACATCATCTATTCTTATAGAACCTCCATTAACAATTGCACAATCTACAGTATTATTAAAAGCAGAAGACATGGCTTTTGTAATTGCTTCACCCAAATTTGTTTGTATACTTCTAATTGGTGTATCTCTTCCGTCTAAAGGAATAGTAGTTGTATATATTATTGCTTCCGGATTTGTAATAATCTCTTTTATTTTAGTCTTTAAAACTTGTTGCCATTTTGCTACAATTACGCCAACTTTTTCGTCTGTTTTAATTGTTTTGTTTATTTCTTTTAATTCTGATGTGACAACAGCTTTCTTTGTTTTTTTATAAAAAGAAATTCTGTGAATATATACTGTTTTTGCATTCGCATCTGCTTTAGAAATCTGAACATTACCTACAAAATTAGTGCTACTTGTATGTTCATGACCTCCCATAATTAGTGGTAAACCTGGAATTAATTTTGCAATTCTTTTATCATTTGCAATTTTAACGTGTGTTAAACCAAATACAACATCTACAGAATCTTTAATGGCAGCATAAGAAGCTCTTGCTTTTACAAACATATTACCATATGCTACATAATTTTTAGGGTTTGAAGGAATACAAACACTTATAAAACCTACTTTTATTTTAGTCCCATCTGCATCAGAAAATTCTTTTATAAAAGATTCAGTTAAACTTTCTTTTTTACCATTTATTTCTTTGTAAAAAAGTTTAGAACCATTTTTAGTTTTCTGTTTTACATTGGCAGAAATCCATGGAAAATCACTTTCGTTTAAACGTTTTTGTAAGTCTTTTTCAGACACATCAAATTCGTGGTTTCCAAATGCTACCAAATCAAAATTCATAGCATTCATTACTTCTACCATTTGTTTTCCTTTAACGCTTTGCCCATCAACCTTTAGTGTTCCTAGCAAAGACGGATTCAAGAAATCTCCCGCCATAAAAAGCATGGTATTTTTATTCTCTTTTAATAAATTTTGATGTACTGTTTCTACTCTTGCCATTCCGCCAAATTCGCCGCCTTGTATTGGTGCAATTTCATAAACATCATTTAGTTGTAAAAAAGTAAAATCTATTTTGTTATCATCTTTTAGACAAGAAGATAAAAATAAAATTGATGTAAGAAGTAGTATTGATTTTATGAATTTCATTTTAATAATATTAAAAAAATTGAAGAAAAGTTTTAGATTTTAATTTTTTGGGTTTCCATAGTACTTAACCAAACAGTACTTTTAGATTTTATAACTTTGCTGTTTTGCTACTTTACCACTTATACAAAAACCTCTAAAGCTTTGTTATAAGCACTTTCAAAACTCATTGGTTTTATGTTTGTATCTGCTTTTTTGGTTGTAAAATAAGAAAGTAATTTTTCTGTTGGCATATTACCCGTTAGTTCGTCTTTTGCCATTGGGCAACCACCATAACCTTTAATAGCACCATCAAAACGATTGCAACCTGCATTAAAAGCAGCGTCTACTTTTTCGTGCCATTTGTCTGGTGTTGTATGTAAATGTGCACCAAATTCTATTGCTGGATATTCAGGAATTAAATTAGAAAAAAGATAACTAATTTGTGCTGGCGTAGAACTACCAATAGTGTCAGATAGTGATAATATTTTAACGCCCATATTTGATAATTTTTCTGTCCACTTACCTACAATTTCTACGTTCCAAGGATCTCCATAAGGGTTTCCAAAACCCATAGATAAATAGGCAACAACTTCTTTTTTAGTCTTGTCTGCAATGTTTAAAATACCTTCTAAAGTCTCAATAGATTCTGCAATTGTTTTGTGGGTATTTCTCATTTGAAAATTTTCTGATATAGAAAAAGGATAGCCTAGATAATCTATTTGTTCAAATTCTGCTGCATCATTAGCACCTCTAATATTTGCTATAATTGCCAATAATTTACTTTGTGTTTTAGATAAATCTAATTGTGCCAAAACAGCTGCTGTGTCTCGCATTTGCGGAATTGCTTTTGGTGAAACAAAGCTACCAAAATCTATAGTATCAAAACCAACTTTTAAAAGTGAATTGATATACAATGCCTTTTTTTCTGTAGGAATAAAATGAGATTTTATACCTTGCATAGCATCGCGTGGGCACTCTATGATTTTTACTTTTTTCATCATTTCAAAG
>CAYWOM010000062.1:0-7384 GCA_964459905.1 uncultured Polaribacter sp.
AAGTTTATCTAACCGTTATTATGAGGTAACGATATATCTTTCATTAGTATTCTTATTTTCTCCAGTGTTTTTTAATAGTAATTTAAAAATGCTTTCTTTTTTGTTTTTTGTAATGATTATTTTATTTCCTCTATCATCAATCATTACTCATTCAAATTTAACACTTTTAGAAATATATAACGCTCCGTCTTTATTAATGTCCCATATTAATGTAGGAATAATATCCGATAGTTTTAATACGCTTAATTATGATGCCTTTTCTAATATAATGGCATCTATAGATTTTGTTAATAAATCAGGATTTTCCTATGGTTATCAACTCTTAGGATCACTTTTGTTTTTCTTTCCAAGAAGTATTTGGGTTTCAAAACCATTATCTTCAGGTCAATTAGTTGGAGATCATTTAATAAATGATTACGGATTTAATTTTGCAAATCTATCAAACCCTTTAATTTCTGAAAGTTTTATTAATTTTGGAGTTTTAGGAGTGTTTTTTACAGCAATAACTTTATCTTTTTTTTTAAATATTATGATTAGATGGTTAAACAGCAATCAACCATTGAAAAAGTTTATGGCTTTTTATTTTGCTATGCATCTTATCTTTTTATTAAGAGGAGATTTTACAAATGGCTTTGCATATTTTATTGGCCCTTTACTTGCAATTGTCTATTTACCAAAATATTTAGAAAAATTTATTATTGCCCTAACAAATAGTTTTAAAAATGAAAGTTAATTTTAAATTTGAAGGTATTTACATTAAAAAGTTATTAATTGGATTAATGTTTGGATTAATCCTTTTACCCTCTATATTTAAATCTGTTGCAATACTTGTTTTTGGATTATGTGTTTTAATTTTTGGAATTAAAAACAAGAATAAATTTAATAGAAAATTATTTTTTCTTAACGCTTCTTTTTATTTTTTTTTAATAGTTACTCTTGTTTTTTCGAAAAATGTGCATTTAGGTCTTAGTAGTTTAACAACCATGTCATCCTTAATTGTTTTCCCTCTTTTAATGGCTTATTTAAATAAAGAAGAAAGTGTAGTTTTATTCAAACAAATTAAAACATATAAATGGGTTTATATAATAGCTGTTTGTATCTTCAATATTTTTCCTTTTTGTTGGTATGGAATTAATGAAAGTACATTAATCGAGATAATCAAACATTACCCATACCTCATTATTATAGATTTTGGTAAATATAGTATTCATCCAATATACATATCTATGCATTGTGCTATTGCGATACTATTTTCCTTATCTTTATTCAAAGAGATAACAACAAATAAGAAAAAAATAGTATTATTATTTATTATAAGTTTATTGGTTTTATTTTTATTAATTTACTTAAGAAAAGGTCCAATTATTGCACTGATATTTTCTCTTGTAGTATGGTCTTTAATTAACTACAAATTGTATTTAAAGCAGAGTGTGATTTTAATTAGTTGTTTAGTTATTTTGGTTGCATTAATACCCAATACAAGGAATCGCTTTTTAGAATTAATAAATATTTCAAATGACAAAGAGAACGCACAGAGTTCAACGAATATTAGATATACAATATATAAAAATTCTTTTAAATTAGTAAAAAATGCACCTCTATTAGGTTACGGTATTGGAGATTATAATTTAGTTTTAAAAGAAAGTTATAAAAAAAACGCTTCCTTTTTATTAAAAAAACAATATAATTCTCATAACCAGTATCTTAGTTTTTTTTTAATGGGTGGTTTTTGCTTGTTTCTTATTTTTATTTTTACGTACACAAAAAATATTTTTTTATCAATAAAAGCGGGTAATACAATGCTTATTTTATTATTAACTTTTTATGGTTTTATGATGCTTTTTGAAAACATACTAGAACGCGAAAATGGAGTTATATTTTTTGCTTTTTTCATCAATTTTTTTGCATTAAAAAATTATTACAACATTGAAGAATAATAGAATCTTAATCATCGGTCCTTTTCCCAACCCAATTTCTGGAGTTTCATTAGCTAATAAAGTGGTTAAAGAGGTTTTAGAAAACACTAATAATTTTCAAGTATCAGTAATTAATACTTCGTATACCGTTTTCGAAGACGCTGTAGGTAGTTTTTCATGGCATAAACTATTCTTTTTTTTAAAGCTAAATTCTAAAGCCTTTAAAATTTTAAGCGCTAATATTGTATATATAACACCAGGTCAAACATTTTTTGGAATCTTAAAGTACACACTATATATTCTCTTGGCATCGTTACTACAAAAAGAATTAATTATTCATGTTCATGGAAATTATTTAGGCCAGCAATACAAAGAATTAACAGGCGTAAAAAAGAAAATTTTTTATTTTTTAGTTTCTAAGTTTACAAAAGGTATTGTTTTATCAGCATCATTAAAATTAAATTTAACGCCATTTATTCCTCTAGAAAACATACACATACTCTATAATTTTGCAGAAGACTACCTCTTAGAAAAGCAAAACAAAGAACATTCAGACACCCTTAAAATATGCTATTTAAGTAATTTAATGGAAGAAAAAGGAATTACGTTTTTATTAGAATCCTTAAATGAATTAGAGCAAAGAAACATTTCTTATACAGCAAAAATTGCTGGCAACATAGATATTGTTTTAGAAAAAGAAATTTTAGCAAAAATAAAAAACTTAAAAAACACAACATATTTAGGTGTTGTATATAAGCAAGAAAAAAGAAATTTGTTAGAATGGAGTACCATTTTTGTTTTACCTACGTTTTATAAAATGGAAGGACAACCAATAGCTATATTAGAAGCTTTGGCAACAGGTAATGTAATTATTACAACAAATCATGCAGGAATTCCAGATATTATTACAAATAAAATACATGGCAGTATAATTGCTAAAAAGAGTACAAAAAGTCTTTTAGATGCAATAATTTATTATTCTAAAAATAAATCTGAAATTCTAGAAATAAGTAAAAAGAATAAAATGTATTTTGCAGAAAATTTTACACTTCATAATTTTAGTTTAAAATTGAAAGAGATTTTATATGCAAACACAACAACTAAATAATTTTAAATTACCAAAAAATTTTAGAGGCAGAAATGCATTTATAGTTCAATTATGGTGGCTTGTTCAAGGAACATTATTTAAAATGTCTCCACAATTTTTATATGGTTTTAGACGTTTTCTTTTAAGGCTTTTTGGAGCAAAAATTGGTAAAAAAGTAATTTTAAGACCTACAGTTACCGTAACTTACCCTTGGAAAGTATCAATTGGCGATTATTCTTGGATAGGAGATGATGTAGTTTTGTATTCTCTAGGAGAAATAAAAATTGGTAAGAATGTTGTTGTTTCACAAAGATCTTATTTATGTACAGGATCACATGATTATTTACAACCAAATTTCCCTATTTTTGCAAAAAAAATTATTATTGAAGATGAATCTTGGTTGGCAACAGATGTATTTGTTGCGCCAGGAATACAAATAGGAAAAGAAACTGTTGTAGGATCTAGAAGCAGTGTTTATAAAGATTTACCTGAAGGTTATATATGCTACGGAAACCCTGCAAAACCAATTAAAAAAAGATCAAACACAATTCCCTAAATAATATTTAGAATTATATTTGTAAAAAAAGATTTGAAAAAGAAGATAACCATAATAGGCATTAATTACTTTCCAGAAGATACAGCCATAGGTTTGTATACTTCTCAGCTTGCCAATTACTTTAATGACCAAGGAATTGAAGTAAATGTTATAACAGGTTTTCCTTATTATCCTGCATGGAAAATTAACTCTAATTATAAATCAAAAAAAACATTTTATAAAGAAAACAGTAACGGAATTAATATTTATAGGTACAAACAATACGTACCAAAAAACCCTACTTTTTTTAAAAGAATTATACATTTACTAGACTTTACTTTTGGCTCTTTTTTTAACCTTTTTAAAATAAAAGAAACAGATGTGGTTTTATGTATTGTTCCTTTTACAACCAGCGTTTTTTTAGGATTAATTTTATCAAAATTAAAAAAAGCCAAACTTTGGGTACACATTCAAGATTTTGAATTTGATGCAGTTTCAGATTCTAATATTGTAAAAAATGATACTAAAAAATCTTTTCTTTTTAAAATTCTATTTTGGATTGAAAAAAAATTACTCAATTCTACAAATTTGGTAAGTACCATAAGTACTTCTATGATACTAAAATTATCAGATAAAATAAAAATAGATAAGAAGAAAATATTATTACCCAACTGGGTAGATTTAGATTTTATAAATCCAGATAAATCAAAAACTCACCCTTATTTAGAATCCGAAAAATTTAAAATTTTATATTCTGGTAATATTGGGGAAAAACAAGATTGGGACTTTTTTATTCAATTTGCAAAAGCCTTAGATGAAGATGTAGAAATTGTAGTTGTTGGCGACGGTAGTAAAAGAGAATGGTTAGAAAGAGAATTATTACACTTAAAAAAAGTAACCTTTTATAATCCGGTTGCTTATAACCAATTATCAAATTTGTTATGCAGCGCAGACTTACACATACTTTTTCAAAAAAACAACGTTGTAGATACAGTAATGCCTTCTAAAATTTTAGCAATGATGGCTAGCCAGAAACCATCTTTAATTACAGGCAGTGTTAAATCTGAAGTATATTCGATTATAAATACGTCTAAAGCAGGAGAGTATTTTGATTCTTTAAATTTAAGTGAAACTTTACAGTTTGTAAAAAATTTAAAAGCAGATAAAACATTGGTAGAAAAATATGGCAAAAATGCTAGAAAATATGCTGCTATAAATTATTCTAAAGAAGAAGTTTTAAAAAAATTTAAAAAAACATTTTTAGAGCTATAATGAATACTAAAATAAAAAAATTATCATTTTTAATAAGACCTCTGTTTTTGGTATTAGACCTTATAATACTGTTTTTGGTAGTCTATTTTTTTTCTAAGAAAGACTATTTAAATGTACATTTTGTTCTTTATATTTCATTTTTATGGCTTTCAATAGCTTATTATACTAAGTTTTATAATGTATACAGATATACTCACCTTTCTAGATTAATAACATTAATTGCCTCTCAGTTTTTTGTTTTTTTACTCGGTTTTTTATCATATTTTAGTCTCTTTAAAGAAGGCGAATTTGTAAGAGAGCAATTTAAAACCGTATTAACATTTGTTTTAATTATTGTCTTTTTTAAGTTTTTATTCTTCTTTTTACTAAAAAGATATCGACTATCTGGTGGTAATTACCGAACAGTAATTATTTTTGGAGACAATAAATCTGCAAAAAATGTTGCTACTTTATTTAATAAAAAACAAGATTTAGGCTATCGTTTTTCTGGTTTATTTTCTGATACAAAAAGTAAAGCAAAAAATTATTTAGGAACAATTAATGATGGATTAAAATATGCTACAGAAAACACGATAGATGAAATTTATTGTGATGTAAGTTCTATTGCTCCTGTTAAGTTAAAAGAAATTAGAAGTTTTTCAAAACAACACAATATAGATGTAAGGTTAATACCAGAAAATAAAGCAATTTATAGTAAAAGCTTTACTTTAGAATATTTTGGTGAAATTCCAATTTTAAAACCAAAACCATTACCTTTCGAAAAATCAGAAACACATATTTTTAAAAGAATTTTTGATATTATTTTCTCTCTTTTTGTATGTCTATTTTTATTTTCTTGGTTGTTTCCCATTTTATGGGTTTTAGTTAAATTAGATTCTAAAGGAAATTTCTTTTTTAAACAAATTAGAGATGGTGCTGGCGGTAAACAGTTTTATTGCTACAAAATAAGGTCTATGAAAGAGAATAAAGATTCAGATATTATACATGCAACAAAAAACGACGATAGAATAACAAGATTTGGCGCATTTTTAAGAAAAACTAGTTTAGATGAGTTGCCACAATTTATAAATGTTTTAAAAGGAGATATGAGTATTATTGGCCCTAGACCTCATATGAACATACAAACAGAAAAATATTTAAAAGAAATAGATAACTATATTATTAGAAATTCTATAAAACCAGGCATAACAGGTTTAGCTCAAGTATCTGGTTATAGAGGTGAAGTAAAAAAGAAATCTGATATAGAAAATAGAGTTCGTTTAGATATTTTTTATATAGAAAATTGGTCTTTTTTACTAGATATAAAAATAATCTTTCAAACATTTTTAAGTGTTTTTAAAGGGCAAGAAAAAGCATATTAATTGATGAAAGAAAAATTAGACATTACGGCATCTATTGTTCTTTATAATGAAGATATAACAGAATTAACAAAAACGGTAGCTTGCTTTTTAAATATTTCCTTAAATAAGAAGCTTTTTTTAATAGACAATACCCCAAACAAACAATTTAAAGGTATTTTTAATCAAGAAGAGGTTATCTATATTGCTGTAGGAAAAAATATAGGCTTTGGCGCAGGGCACAATGTAATTATCAACAAAATAAAATCAGCATCTAAATTTCATTTAATTTTAAACCCAGATGTTTCTTTTAAAGCAGCTGTAATTACTAATTTAATTTCTGAGCTAGAAAACGATAAAACACTTGCAATGATAGCTCCAAAGGTTTTGTTTCCTAATAAAACACATCAATATTCTTGTAGAAGATATCCATCAGTTTCAGAGTTATTAGCAAGACGTTTTATTTTTCTAAAACCATTTTTTAAATCGGTAGTTTTACAAGGAACTTACAGAGATAAAAATTTAAATAACCCATTTTTTGCCGAATATATAACGGGCTGTTTCCATTTATATAAAACAACAGATTTTGTTGCTTTACAAGGTTTTGATGATCGGTATTTTTTATATATGGAAGATGTAGATATTTGTAAAAAAATAGATGCTTTAGGAAAGAAAAAATTATACTACCCAAACGAAGAAATTATTCATGTACTTAAACAGGGTTCCTCTAACAACTTAAAACTATTTTTAAGACATACATCATCTGCCGTAAAATACTTTTTAAAGTGGGGTGTTTAGTTAAAGAATTACATATTTAAGATAAGATTTCTATTAAATATATTTTCTAGCAAGACCGTAACTAAAAGAATTTCAAATATATTTGCATTAATAACAACACAACTACACAAATGAATATACTTATATTAGGTGCTGGCGGAAGAGAACACGCATTTGCGTTAAAATTATCGGAAAGTAAAAAAGTAAATGCGCTTTTTGTAGCGCCAGGAAATGCTGGTACAGCTAAGATAGCTACTAATATAAATGTTAATTTTACAGATTTTATAGCCATAAAGAAAACAGTTTTAGAAAATAATATTAAAATGGTGGTTGTGGGGCCCGAAGTACCTTTGGTAGCAGGAATTCACGATTTTTTTTTAGCAGATAACGCGTTAAAAAACATTCCAGTTATTGGGCCTAAAAAAGACGGTGCAACCCTAGAAGGAAGCAAAGATTTCTC
>CAYWOM010000063.1:0-7338 GCA_964459905.1 uncultured Polaribacter sp.
ATAATTATACCATTATTGCATAAATTTACCAATAATTATACCAGACGCAGATGTTATTGGGTTTAATTTTGGCATTTCTTACGGAAGTTTTTGGGGACACAGAGGTTTCTCTCACTCATTTGTTTTTGCTTTATTTTTTGGAGTTATAATAACATTTCTTTTTTACAGAAAACAATTCCTAACTAAAAAAGGAATTACTTTAATTGTATTCTTTTTTTTGTGCACAGCTTCACATTCAATTTTAGATGCAATGACAACTGGCGGAAAAGGCGTTGCATTTTTCTCCCCTTTTAATAATACTCGTTTTTTCTTTCCTTGGCGACCAATTAAAGTTTCTCCTTTAGGAATTATGAAGTTTTTTAGCGAAAGAGGCTTAAAAGTTATTTATAGTGAGCTTATTTGGATTGGAATTCCAAGCGCACTTTATATTATAATTACATCATTGGTAAAAAGTAAAAATAAGTAATGAAAAACACTCATATAAAAAATATATCACTTTTACTTTTTGCTACTTTATGTATTAGCACATCTGGTGTTTTAGGGAAATATATTGATATGCCAACAGAAATAATTATTTGGTTTAGAGCTTCTTTAGCAATGGTTTTTTTGTATGCATATAGCAAATACAAAAGGATAGATTTAAAAATAAAATCGTCTAAAGACTACAAACCATTTTTTATAAGTGGCGTTTTAATGGCTGCGCATTGGGTAACTTATTTCTATGCTTTAAAACTGTCTAACGTTGCTTTAGGGGTTTTGTCTTTATATACATTTCCTATTATAATTGCGTTGTTAGAACCTTTGTTTTTAAAGGTTAAATTTAAACCTATTTATATTCTTTTAAGCTTAATGGTTTTATCTGGATTGTACATTTTAACTCCAGAATTTAATATTGAGAGTTCGCAAGTAAAAGGTATTCTTTTTGGTGTTTTTTCTGCTTTTTGTTATGCGATAAGAATTCTAATTTTAAAACAACATGTTGCCAACTATAATGGAACTATGTTAATGTTTTATCAAACCGTAATTATTACAGTTTTGTTGTTGCCAACGTTATTTTTTATGGACTTATCTGGTTTACAAAATCAGTTTCCGTTTTTACTTTTATTAGCATTTATTACAACAGCGGTCGGACATAGTTTAATGTTGCATTCTTTAAAGTTTTTTTCTGCCTCTACTGCGAGTATAATTAGTAGTTTACAACCTGTTTTCGGAATTATTTTAGCGTTCTTTTTCTTACAAGAAACCCCTTTAAAAAACACCTACATTGGTGGAAGTTTAATTTTATTAACTGTTGTTATTGAGAGTGTACGTAGTAAAAAATAATTTTTTAACACAACTTTAACTTTGGCATCTTCTTTGATTTTAGTTCATAAAATCTAAGATTATGATCTCGAAATTTAAAATTACCATTCCGAAACCTTGTCATGAAAACTGGCACACAATGACGCCTAAAGAAAAGGGACGATTTTGTGGTTCTTGCTCTAAAACAGTTGTTGATTTTACTAAAAAGACAACTTCAGAAATTCAAGATTATTTGACCGAAAATAGAAATCAAAAAACGTGCGGACATTTTTATAAAAAGCAATTAGATGCTATTACTATTGAGATTCCTCAAGTAACTTTTAATCAACAATTATCGTTTCAGAAACTATTTATTTTAGCGTTACTTTTTGTGATGGGAACTACGCTTTTTAGTTGCCAATATTCTGATGGAAAAAAACAGAAAATTGAGAATGTTGTTATAGTTGATACTTTAAAAATGGTTGAAGAAAAAATTGATTCTGTTAAAAATATTGAAAGTTCAACAGAAAAACCAATGACTTTTGCTTGTGAAAGCCCAATAAAAGAAAGCAATATTATAGAAATAACGACAGTTGGAGAATTACCTATTGAAGAAGAAATTATCATTGATGGTACTATTAGCTATGAAGAAATTGATGAAGATACTGATATTGGCTTTATAACTATTGAAGAATCACCAAGGTTTAAACAATCAAAAAAACTATCAAAACGAGAAGCAAAAAAAGATTTTGAGTTAAGAATGAAAAAATTTATTCAGAATAATTTAGATAATATAATAACTCAAGGTTTAGATTTACACGCAGGTAAACATAGAATATATTTTCAATTTGTTATTGATAAAAAAGGAAACATTACTGATATAAAAGTAAGAGCGCCTCATTCAAAATTAAAAGATGAAGTTACCAAAATGCTTCAAAAATTACCGCAATTTATTCCTGGAAAACATAATGGTAAAGTTGTAAAAACAAAATACAATTTACCAATTTCTTTTGTGGTTGAATAAAACATCTCGATATAAATTTGATGAAAAATCAAATTCACTCGATGTGACAGAACGTGAGTTTGTTTCAGAAAATAATTATTGCTTCAAAAGGTTTAGCCCAGATTGAAGTGACATCCTTTTTCTGTTACTATTAAATAAGCGTGATTACGAGGAAGAATGACGAAGTAATCTGTTTTTAATACTGAGATTGCTTCACTTTGTTCGCAATAACGTTTCATAAAGCAGAAGAAAAAGATATAACGGAAAGCTGGAAATAGCTTCAAAAACAACTCTTTATTGCTAAATCATTAGAGATTTCTTCGTGCTTCGCAATGACAAAATGAATTTAAAAGCTTGAGTGAAATACATAAAGACACTTAGTGTTAAAACAACTCTTTATTGCTAATATCTAAATAATTTCGTTTTACAAAATCGAGAATTGTTTCTAAAACTTCGCCCATATTTTCGCATTCTTTAAACTTAACATCTCCAACATATTTTATTAAATGTTTTTTTAAAAGCGCTACATTATCTGGAAAAGAAATGCTATCATTCTTCATGCATTTTATTAAACGAGCAGCTCTTCTTGGCGTGGTAATCATTCTTTTTGCCATAAAAGAACGTTCTTCTATTTTATACTGTTGTATAGAGCTATTCTGTAATTTTTTACCTACCATTTCTACCATTTTAAAGTTTTCTTTCATAAACTGTAAATTGTAGACTTTTAAGTTTCCTTCAAAAGATTGTTGATCGAAATCTATGGCTCTAATTTTATAAATAATTTGGTCGAAATCGTGTGTTGGAATAATTACATAATTGTAAGAACGCATGTCTCCAAGTAAACGCACCAAGCAACGCTCTTTAAATTTAACAAATTCTTTGGCTATTTGAGCTTTTTCTGACTCGGTACATTTTGGTAAAAAATCATTTATAAAATCGTCTCCAGGGATTCCTGCAATATGTTCTTCAATTAAAGTGTTTTTATAAACTAAAAAGTTCATGGTGTGCGGAGACAAAATATGTTCTAATTCTAGGCCATAAATACGAGAAGCATCTGCTTTTTTTACATAAAAATAAGTGTAATTATCATTTAAAATATTTCGAATTTTTATACGAAAAGGTTTCGAATTACCAAACGTACAATAATCTATAGCATCTACATTTAAAAACGGAATGGTTTCATCGCTACCATCTGAATGTAGCATTGTGTATATTTTTTTTAGACTATTGTCTATTTCTTCTCTATCAAATTCAGAGTAATAAGTTCGTATCCAAAGGGTGTCTTCGTCGTTTTTATCATACACGGTAATAGATCCTTGAAAACGCAGTAAATCGTCATAAAAAATAGGTATTTTTATATTTCTATTGTATTTTAATAAATACTTGTCTAACATTTCATTTACCGGAAATGTTGGCTTTTTTTTAGACATCAATTTTTTTTCTACCGCCATCTTTTCTATTGATTTTCCTCAAAAGTAGGTATAAATAAGAGAAATTTTCTAGTTTCATTTTATCAAAAAAATTAGTTTCGTTATTTGGACTATTGTTTTTAGAAGTAAAAACATTTTTTTAAAAAATTATTGAAAACAATGTTTTAAAAAAAACTTTTTAATTAAACCAGTTCAAATAACTTTCCAGGCAAAGGTTTTAAAACTCCTTTCATTTCTAATTGTAATAAAAGAGATGATAATTGATATACCGGAATATTGCATTCTAAAGAAATTACATCTAATAATTGTTGTCCTTTTAAATGTAATAAATCGTAAATTTTTTGTTCGTTCTCATTCAATTCTAAAAATAATTGTTTCTGAATTGGTTTAGCATTTTCTTTAATGTCCCAATTTAGCATTTTAACAATATCAGTAGCAGAAGTTAACAAATGAGCTCTGTTATTTTTTATAAGATTATTACAACCTTTGCTATACAAATCGGTAGTTCTTCCAGGAACAGCAAATACATCTCTATCGTAAGAATTTGCAATATCTGCGGTTACTAAAGAACCCCCTTTTTCTGCAGATTCTATAATAATTGTAGCTGTAGAAATGCCAGCTACAATTCTATTTCTTTTTAAAAAATTTTCTCTTAATGGAGATTCATCATACCAAAACTCGGTTAAAAAACCACCATTTTCATTTACTTGATTAATGTACTTTTTATGAACTTTGGGATAGATTTGATTAAAACCATGAGCCAAAGCAGCTATGGTTTGCAACTTATTTTTTATAGCTGCTTTGTGTGCACAAATATCTACACCATAAGCAAAACCACTTACAATTATTGGGTTATATACTGCCAAATCATCAATTAAATTAGTGCAAAAATCTCGCCCATAAGAACTCATATTTCTTGTACCAACTATAGAAATAATTTTTTGGTTCGAAAAATCGATGCTTCCATCTTTAAATAATAAAATAGGACTATCTATACAATGTTGCAAATTTGTTGGGTAATCATCCTCTAAAAAGTAAGAATAAGCAATATTTTTTTGCTGAATGTATTTTAATTCTTCTGCAGCTAATTGGATGTTTTTTTCATCAAAAAGGTGTTTTAAAACATGATTTCCAATTCCGTTAATTTTTGATAAATGGGTTGCTTTTTCTTTAAAGATTTGAGAGACATCTCCCACGTTTACAATGAGTTTCTTTGCTAAAATATCTCCAACAGCTTTGCATTTCTGCAATCGTAAGATTGCTAATAATTTTTCTTCTTTCAAGAGGCAACAATTTGAATACCAAGATATAAAAATTTTGTTGATAATTTTTGGCGATGAAACTTTTTTAGGTTTACAAAATTTATATCTTTGTTAAGATGATTTTAGCAAATTACATTAACGATTTACTTTACAGACACGATTGCGTAATTGTACCCGATTTTGGAGGATTTGTAACCAATAAAATTGGTGCAAAAATAAATAGCGAAACTCACGCTTTTTATCCGCCAAGTAAGCAAATTACGTTTAATAGTTTGTTAAAACATAATGATGGTTTGTTGGCAAATTATATTGCTTCATCAGAAAACATCTCTTTTAGCAAGGCTTCTACGGCTATTTCTTTAGCTGTTAATAAATGGCAAAACGAACTACAAACAAAGTCTCTAGCAATAAATAAGTTAGGTATTTTGTCTCTTAACCAAGAAAAACAGCTTGTTTTTGAGCCAAATACAACTGTAAATTACTTAACTACATCTTTTGGCCTGGCTGGTTTAGAATCTTCATCTATAAAACGATATAAAGAACAAGTAAAACCTTTGGTTGCAGTTGTTAAAGAAGGCGATAAAAAAAGAGTTCCTTTGTTTATAAAATATGCTGCAACTGCCGCTATTTTATTAACATTAGGCTTTGTTGGTTACAATGGTTATCAACAAAAACAGCAAAAAGAAATGCTTGCAAATCAGCAAGAAACTATTCAAAAAAAGATACAAACTGCTACCTTTATAATTACTAACCCTTTACCAACCATAGAGTTAAATGTAGTTAAAGCTATTTCTAAACCCTATCATATTGTTGCAGGTGCATTTCAGTTTCCAGCAAATGCACAAAAGAAAGTAAATGAATTAAAAGCAAAAGGCTTTAATGCTAAAATTATTGGCGTTAATAAATGGGGCTTGACCCAAGTTATTTTTAATAGCTATTCTAATAGAAATAAAGCAATTAACAATCTTTATAAAATTCAAGGAACAATTTCTAAAGACGCTTGGTTATTAGTAAAAAAGTAGGTCTCTTTTCTGTTTTCTTTCTAAATTTTAATACCAATTTTAATACTGCTATTCTTATCTTTACAACTAATTAATATAGCTATTGATGAACCCAAAAACACCCGAAAACTCTTTAACAATTCTTACCGACTTAGTTTTACCTGGAGATACTAATTATTTAGACAACCTTTTTGGCGGAGAATTATTGGCAAGAATGGATAGAGCTTGCAGTATTGCGGCAAGACGTCATTCTAATAGAATTGTGGTTACGGCCTCTGTAAATCATGTTGCATTTAGTAAATCTGTGCCTGTTGGAAGTGTGGTTACTGTGGCTGCAAAAGTTTCTAGAGCATTTAAATCTTCTATGGAAATTTATGTTGATGTTTGGATTGAAGACAGACAGTCTGGCGAAAGAACCAAGGTAAATGAAGGTATTTACACCTTTGTTGCTGTTGATGAAACCGGTAAACCTACTTTAATTCCGCAATTAATACCAGAAACAGCATTAGAAAAAGAACGTTTTGATGGCGCTTTAAGACGTAAACAATTAAGTTTATTACTAGCTGGTAAAATGAAACCATCTGAAGCTACAGAGTTAAAAGCACTCTTTAATTAAAATAGTATGGAGTTTTTAAATCATTTTAAAATAATAGAATCTATTATTGTTTTTGTATTGGCTTTTTTTGTTCGCCTACTAATTACTAAATCATTACGAAAAATTCAATTAAAATTTGGCTTTCAAAACGCTAGAATTCTTATAACTAATAAAATAATTAGCGTTGTTATTTATATAACTGTAATTGTTGTGGTTGCTTTTATTTGGGGAGTGGATGAAAAACAACTACTTATTTATGTTTCTTCTTTTTTAACTATTTTAGGAATTGCATTTTTTGCACAGTGGTCTATTCTTTCTAATATTACAGCTGGTCTTATTTTATTTATTAATTATCCTGTAAAAATTGGAGACACCATTACTATTTTAGAAAAAGACAATAATATTACAGGAGAAATTAAAGATATTGGCGCTTTTTTTATTACTTTAAAGACAGCAGAAAACGAGTTAATTACCATCCCTAATTCGGTTATTCTTCAAAAAAACATTAGATACTCTTCGTAAAATACCATAATTAAATTATCGTTTTAAAATCCAAGAAGCGGGGTTTAAACGTGTTGTATTTTTAAAAAGCACAAAAATAAGTTTTGTTTTTCCAGAAACTTTATCGGTAAAAATAGTTCCTATTTTTTGTCCTGTTTTTATTTTATCACCTTTTTTAACAAGTGTGTTTTCTAAATTATTATAAGAAGATATGTAGTTTCCATGCCTAATTAACACATTTTTTCTTCCTTCTGAACTTACAAAA
>CAYWOM010000064.1:0-7277 GCA_964459905.1 uncultured Polaribacter sp.
TCTTTTTTATAGAGATTTTTACAATTATTTCTATCAAGATTACTTGCTTTCAGGTAAAAAGTATCCGTTTATTATCAAAATAAAAGAAAAGCCATGGATAGGAAGAAGCAGTATTATATTTATTAAAATAGGCGACGTAAAGATTTATGAATTTTATGCAAATCCGAATGAAGATTTTTTAAAATTAACAGTAAAAACGGTTCTAACACGTGTACATATGTATGCTAGGCAACGAGTAAACCTGTTAAGAAAAAGTAAAATTTAATTAAAAACAAAACTATGAAAAAACAACATATATTCTTAAGTTTATTCTTTGCAATAATATCGAGTGTCGTTTTTTCTCAAGATTTGGTATATAGATCAATAAATCCTTTTTTAGGAGGTACAAATACTTTTAACTACCAACAATTGTTAGCATCTGCAACTGCACAAAATGACTTTCAAGAAAGCGGGCAAGATCAACAAAGTTTACCAACAGATATAGAAAATTTTACAGCTAGTCTAAATAGACAATTGCTTAATTCATTATCACAAAGTTTATTTCAACAACAAATAGGGGTTTCTGGGTTAACAATTGGTACTTATGTTTTTGGGTCTCTTGTGGTTGAGGTAACTCAAGCTGCTGGAGGACTTTCGGTAAGTATCTTAAATACAATAACCGGAGAGCAAACACAGATTGTAATTCCTAATAATTAGAAGTTCTGCGCTTACTAGGTTAAGAAATGATTATCAACTTATAAAATGAAGTATACTCTAGTGTGGCAAAATTTTCTTTAGTCTGATAAAAAAGACTTTAAACAGATTATATTAAATAAAACAATGTGTTTGATATATAAAAGATAATGAAAACAAAATTTATTGCTACTAAACTCATAGTAGAAACTAATTAGATTAATAAAAATACTATTACATGAAAAACATATACTTAAGCTGTATTCTATTGTTGTTCTTCTTTTTATTTTATAGTTGTGGTGCATATTTTAATCAACCAATTACCGCTGTTAAAGCAAGAATTGGCGAAAACACTTCGCCAGAAACTATTGTAGCTAATTATTTACCAAAAGAAAAAACTGTTATTGGGGTCTATAAATTTAGAGATCAAACAGGGCAATATAAACCTGTAGAGAACGGTTCTACATTTAGTACAGCAGTAACACAAGGGGGAACAGCCGTTTTATTAAAATCTTTAGAAGATTCTAAATGGTTTACACCAGTTGAGAGAGAAAATATAAGTAATCTATTAAATGAACGTCAAATAATAAGAAGTACAAGACAAGAGTACTCAAAAAATAAAACGCCTATAAAAATGCCTCCACTTTTATTTGCAAGTATTATTATAGAAGGGGGTGTTATATCTTACGATTCTAATATTATTACAGGAGGTTCTGGTTTAAGGTATTTTGGTGTAGGTGCGTCTAATCAATATAGAGAAGATAGAATAACTATTTATCTTAGAGTAGTATCTACTTCTACGGGGCAAATATTAAAAAATGTATACGTTTCTAAAACAATTTTATCTCAAGGAATTTCAGCAAACCTATTTAGATATGTTGCTTTAAGAAGGTTGTTAGAAGCAGAAACAGGAGTTACAAAAAATGAGCCTGCGCAATTAGCCGTTAAAGAAGCAATAGATAAAGCAGTAGAACTTTTAATTGTTGAAGGAATTATAGATGGTTTGTGGGAACCAGAAGGAGGAAAAGATATTGTTAAAATAATTAAAGAAGAATTTAAAGAAGAGACAAAAGAAGCGGATGCTACTTTATTATATAATAGAAAACAAGAGTTACGAAGGGGTGAAAATTCATTAAGTTTAATTGGTGGGGTGTCTCAAATTGATGGAGATTACTCGGATGCTGCTTTTAAATTAGGTTTTGATGTAAAATTTAAACACTTCTTAAAAGACCCAAGGTTTTCTTTTTCTTTAGGTGTGGGAAAGCTTAAGTTAGAAAACGAAAATATTTTTAAAGAATCATTTTTAACTATAAATACCAATTTCGAATATAACATTCTGCCTTACGATAGACTTACTCCTTTTTTATATTTAGGTTTAGGTACATTATATAGAAAAAATTTAAGCAAAACGTTTTTTAAATACCAATACGGTTTAGGACTAGAGTATCTAGTAACAAATGATTTTGGAATTATTGTAAGTGGCCAGCATGCAATATTAACCAATGATGCTTTAGATAATATTACTAGAGGAAAAAGGAATGACCAGATTTGGAATGTTAGAGCAGGAATTAATTTCTATTTTTAAACAAAAATTAAAATGAACAAGCTAATTAAAATTTTAAGTTTTACACTATTTATTACAGTTGTAAATTGTGGTGAAGATGATACAATAGGAAGTGTTGAGTTTGGTGTAATTACAGGAAAAGTAGTAAAAGCAAGCGATTTTGAACCAATTGAAAATGTAAAAATAACATTGTCGCCAACAAATAACACCACTTTTACAGACGCAAATGGAGAGTTTATATTTGAAGAAACACCAACAAACGAATATTCTTTAGAAGCTTCAAAAGAAGATCTTTTAACTAAATTTGAACCTACTTCTGTAGTAGCTGGTGCTACTGTTAATGTTGTTTTTGAAATGGAAATTTCTACAGCTTTAAATAAACCACCAACAAAACCAGAACTATTAACACCAGCCGATGCTACTGAAAATTTAAACAATTCAGTAGAATTAAAATGGAATTCAACAGATGTAGATAATGATCTTTTAAAATATCGATTAGAAATTAAAAATGATTTTAATAACAATATTATAAAAGTTGAAGATTTAACAGATACAATTTATACCGTTTCTGATTTAAAATTTGGAGCCAAATATTTTTGGCAAATCGCTGTATCTGATGATATAAATTCAGAAGTATTAAGTGCTGTAAGTGCATTTACAATAACATCAAACCCAAATAACAGATTTCTTTATGTAAAAAAAGAAAACAGTAATACTGTTATTTATTCTGCAAATATAAATTCAAACAACAATCTTATTAATGAACTTAGGTTAACCGAAGTAAATACTAATTCTTGGAGACCAAGAAAAAGTAATACTGCTAATTTAATTGCTTTCTTAAGAACAGATAACAACGAGTCTCATATTTATACAATGAATACAGATGGCTCCGAGGTTACTAAAGTTACTTCTAATATACCAATAACAGGCTTTAATTTTAATGAAATTGATTTTGCTTGGTCTGCAAATGGTAATAGACTTATATATCCTAATTTTGATAAATTATATATGATTAATAAAGACGGAAGTGGTTTGCAACAAATTTATCAAACTACGGATGGAAGTTATATTACTGAAGTTGATTGGAGTAATGATACTACTAAAATTGCTTTAAAAACAAACGATATTAACGGATACAATGTAAAAATTTTTACCATTGATTTAAATGGAAATATTTTAGAGACTGTTCTTGCTGGTTTACAGGGCGCTGCAGGAGGTATTAATTTTTCAATTGATGCTAAATTGTTATTATATACGCGAGATATTTCTAATTTCGAATCATTAAATTATAGACAATTAGATAGCCACATCTTTTTATATAATTTTGTAACTATGATTGTAACTGATGTTTCCTCTCAAAAAGTTGATGGAACAAACGATTTAGATGCAAGGTTTTCTCCAAATGAAGCAGAAGTTATTTTTGTAAATACATCTAATGATGGTCTTTCAGAAAAAACAATATATAAAACACTTACTAGTGGGGCTGGTTTAAAATCTACACTTTTCTTAAATGCAATGATGCCAGATTGGGAATAAAAAGCAGTCAATTAACTATCAAAAACAGTTTTTTTTTTGTTTACAAAACTAAGAATAACTAAAGTTTTATTTCTTGTGCCAAAGGAAATCTAAAAACACATGGTATTATGTTTTTTATATGAAGATAAATTATTGTATTTCTACTCAAAAAATTACCTTTGTAGCAACAATAACGTAACAATGAGTCAAGAAGTTTCTAAAAGATACGCACAAAGAGGTGTTTCTGCATCAAAAGAAGATGTACACAATGCAATTAAGAATATAGACAAAGGCTTATTCCCAAAAGCATTTTGTAAAATTGTGCCAGATTATTTAACAAATGATAAAGATTATTGTTTAATAATGCACGCAGATGGAGCAGGTACAAAATCTTCTTTGGCATATATGTATTGGAAAGAAACGGGCGATATTTCTGTATGGAAAGGCATTGCACAAGACGCTTTAATTATGAATATTGACGATCTACTTTGTGTTGGCGCAACAGACAATATTATGTTGTCTTCTACTATTGGTAGAAATAAAAGTAAAATTCCGGGTGAAGTTTTATCAGCAATTATAAATGGTACAGAAGAATTAATAGCAGACTTAAAAGGTTTTGGTGTTACTATTCATTCAACGGGTGGCGAAACTGCTGATGTTGGCGATCTGGTTCGTACAATTATTGTAGATTCTACAGTAACCGCAAGAATGAAACGTAGCGATGTAATAGACAATGCAAACATAAAAGCAGGCGATGTTATTGTTGGTTTAGAATCTTTTGGACAAGCAACTTATGAAACAGCATACAATGGCGGCATGGGTTCTAACGGATTAACATCTGCAAGACACGATGTTTTTCATAAATATTTAGCCAACAAATATCCAGAAAGTTTTGATGCCGCAGTGCCAGAAGATTTAGTCTATTCTGGAAACACAAAATTAACAGACAAAGTTGAAAACTCTCCAATTGATGCAGGCAAATTAGTGTTGTCTCCAACAAGAACATATGCACCAATTATAAAAGAAATTTTATCAAAATTTAATGCAGATGCTGTACACGGAATGATACATTGTTCTGGTGGCGCACAAACAAAAATATTGCATTTTGTAGATAATTTACACATTGTAAAAGATAATCTATTTCCAATTCCACCATTATTTAAATTGATACAAGAACAATCTAAAACAGATTGGAAAGAAATGTATCAGGTTTTTAATTGCGGACACAGAATGGAAATTTATGTTTCTCAAGAAATTGCAGCAGACATTATTGCCATCTCAAAATCGTATAATGTAAATGCACAAATTGTTGGTAGGGTAGAGGCTTTTCATTCTGATAAAAATAAGAACCTAACAAAAAAACTGACTATTAAAAGTGAGTTTGGAACTTTTGAGTATTAACCAGTTTTTGTTATCTTTTTGAGGTTAGAAAAAGTAAAATTATTTCATTCTATTAAAGAAACTCTAAAGACCAAATCAAATATACTTAAAACGAATTATTTAACTTTCCGATAAAATTTGTAAATTCGCAATCCAAGAAAAGAACAACAAATGTTAGATAAAATAAGAATTGTAAAGCAACGTTATGATGAGGTTTCTGATTTAATTATTCAGCCAGAAATTATCATGGACCAAAAGCGTTATGCACAATTAATGAAAGAATACAAAGATTTAGGAGATGTTGTTAAAAAGGGAGATGAATATCAAACTTTATTAAACAACATTGTTGAAGCAAAAGAAATACTTTCTGATGGTTCTGATGCCGAAATGAATGAGATGGCAAAAATGGAAATTGATGAAGCAAATGTTAGAATTCCTCAATTAGAAGAAGATATTAAGTTTTTATTAATACCAAAAGACCCAGAAGATTCTAAAAACGCAGTGGTAGAATTGCGTGCAGGAACCGGTGGAGATGAAGCAAGTATTTTTGCTGGAGATTTGTTTAGAATGTATTCTAAATATTGCGAAAGTAGAGGTTGGAAAGTTTCTACGGTAGATTATTCTGAAGGAACAAATGGTGGCTTTAAAGAAATTCAGTTCGAGGTAAATGGCCCAGATGTTTACGGAACTTTAAAGTTTGAAGCCGGTGTACACAGGGTACAACGGGTTCCACAAACAGAAACTCAAGGTAGAGTTCATACATCTGCAGCAACCTGTATGGTTTTTCCAGAAGCAGAAGAATTTGATGTAGAAATTAACCCAAAAGAAGTAAGAATCGATTTTTTCTGTTCTTCTGGCCCTGGTGGTCAATCTGTAAATACTACCTATTCTGCAGTTCGTTTAACACACCTTCCTACTGGTTTGGTGGCGCAATGTCAAGATCAAAAAAGTCAGCATAAAAATAAAGAGAAAGCTTTTAAAGTTTTGCGTTCTCGTTTGTATGACATGGAATTAGCAAAGAAAAATGCAGAAGATGCCTTAAAACGTGGTTCTATGGTTTCTTCTGGAGATAGAAGTGCTAAAATTAGAACCTATAATTATGCACAAGGTAGAGTTACAGATCATAGAATTGGTTTGTCTTTATATGATTTACCTAATATCTTAAATGGTGATATTCAGAAAATTATTGATGAATTAATGCTCGCTGAAAACACCCAAAAATTAAAAGAGTTAAGTGATGGCTTTTAACTGCTAACTATTTATAAAATAAAAAAACCTCAAAATATAATTTTGAGGTTTTTTTATGCATTAACTGCAGTTTTTAAAAATTAGTTATGGTTTTTTAAAAGACTGTTTTACTTACCAAACAAATGTAATTCTGTAAATTCTTTGTCTATAATAACTGCTTGGTTTTTAAAAGCATCTACATAACTAATTTCTGTTTCTACATTATCTATTTGTACAGAAGTTATTTCAAACGGTAGGTTATGAAAAACAATATTGAATTTTGAATAACCAGCGTCAAAATCGCCTCTTTTATGTTGTTGTAAAATAAATTCTTTCTTTTTACCAGTAACTTTAAAGGTTCTTAAACTGAATCTTCCTTTTTTATAGTCGTAGCCATCATGAGCATCATCATATAATTCAGATTTTTCTTTACCTTTTTTATAGTATACATCTAAAGTAATTTCATCAAATTTCTTTTCACCAACATATTGCTGAACAGGATATTTAGGTATTACGGCTCCTTCTTTAATAAAGATTGGCATGCTGTCTATATCTGCAGCTACCCAAATTTCTTTTCCTCCTTCTACAACTTCATTGGTCCAGAAATTATACCATTTACCACGAGGAATATACATTCTTCTTCCTTTTGCATTTGGTTCTATAATAGGGCATACTAAAATTTGTTCTCCGTACACAAATTCATCACTTCTATAATGCGTAGCAGTATCTTCTTGGTCGTATAAAACTAACGATTTTAAAATAGGAGTTCCGTCATTAATATGTTTCCAAAAAGCGGTATATAAATAAGGCAATAGCTGGTATCTTAATTCAACAAATTTTCGAACAATATTTGTTATTTCTTCTCCAAAAACCCAAGGTTCTTGATCTCCATGATCTCCAGAAGAATGTACTCTACAAA
>CAYWOM010000065.1:0-7158 GCA_964459905.1 uncultured Polaribacter sp.
ATTAAAATTTTCATATTCTAGTTCACCTATTTGACTGCCATCCATTGTATAAGCCCATTTTGCGCCAAATTTTTTAACATCAAATAAATGTGCACCTTTGCCAACTTCTTCATCGGGCGTAAAACAAATTCTAATTTTTCCGTGTTTAATTTCTGGGTGATTTATTAGATACTCCATAGCGGTTACAATTTCTGTAATTCCGGCTTTATCATCTGCTCCTAAAAGTGTGGTTCCGTCTGTGGTAATTATGGTTTGCCCTTTGTATTGCAATAAATCTTCGAAATAATCTGGCGATAAAACAATATTTTTTTCTTCGTTTAAAACAATATCATTGCCTTGGTAATTTTCGATAATCTGTGGATTTACATTTTTTCCTGTAAAATCTGGACTTGTATCTATATGAGAAATAAAACCAATGGTTGGTACATTATAATCTAAATTACTTGACAACGTTGCCATGATGTAACAATTCTTGTCTAAATCGATATCTTGTAAGCCAATATTCTTTAAATCTTCGACCAAAATTCTTGCTAAATCCCATTGTTTTTTAGTGCTAGGAAATGCTGGGTTATTTGGGTCGGATTCTGTATCTATTTTTACATATTTAATAAAACGGTTTGTAATATGCTGTTTGTTAATCATTTTTATGGATGTATTTTAATTTTTTCTATAAGTGTAATTGCGGTACACATTCTTTTATTTACCAAAGAATCTCCATATACTTCAGCTTTTGCTAAAATGAGTTGTTCTTGGTTTATTTTAATAAAAATTTGACATATTTTGTATGCATAATTACCTTTTTTTCCTTTTGATACTGTAAAATAAGAGGGTTTGTTTAAAAAAGTTATTTCTTTAGATTGGGTTTGAATTAAGTCTTTAGCTAAACTTTCTTGTTCTTGTTTTAATTTAAAAAGAGTATTAAAATTAATAGCATTATTAATGTGTGTAATATCTAAAAGTACTGTTTCTGTTAATTGCTTCGTGGTATCTGCGGTATAAATTGAAGATTGCATTTTATCATAAAACAAATTTGTTTTCCAACTTTTTGGAAGCTGAAGTGTAAAAAGATTTTTTACATCTTTAACTTCTTCTAAATTAGTTATTTTAATTTCTTTACAATTAAAATTAGTACTAATATATGATTGTTTTTTACAAGAGTAAAATAGGAGTGAAGCTATAAATAGCAGTAATAAATACTTCATAAATTTAGTTTAAAATAAGTTTACCTATTTTGTTATTGCCAGATAACCAAGCGGTATTTTTATCTACAAACTGAATGGCATAATAACTATCTTTAGCAACTGTTTTCCAAGAAACACCACAATTATTAGAAAAAGAAACACCTGTTTTACCAACTGCAAAAATTTCTTTTCCGTTGGTATTTGGCACATATTGCACAGCGCTTTTATAATTAGGATTTCGATTATCGGCAACCAGCGTCCATGTTTTTCCACCATCTTTGGTAATTGCTTTGTTTGCCTTGTTTTCTAATGATTTAGAATAATCGCCGCCAATAATAATTCCGTTATTTTTATCAGCAAAATCAATCGAATAAATTCCTTGTGGGCCGTTTCCTTGAATAATTGGTGTATTAAAAATTTGCCAAGTTTTACCGTAATCTTCAGATTTTAAAACGCGTGCTTTTTTTCCACCAGAAGCAATCCAAACGGTGCTTCCTATGGTTTTAATATTTGTATTACTAGCTGCAAAAAAGGCTTCTCCTTCTTCAAAAATTGGTAAAGAATTGCAAGAAAGTTTACCCCAAGAGTTTCCGCCATCGGCAGTTAAAATAATAGAAGCACAATTTTCTGTAGGATCGCCAACGGCAATTCCGTGAATATTGTCATCAAAAAAATGCATAGAATCATAAAATACTTTTTTATGCTCTTCTGTGTAGATTAATGCTGGTTTATTAGTTGCAATTTTATATAACAATGCAGGATTGCCAACGGAAAGCGCAAAATAATCGGTTCCATTAAATGCTAAGCTTCTAAAATGTGGAATGATAGAATCTTTATATTTAATACTTTCTTTTTTCCAAGATTTCCCTCCATCTTTTGTAAAACCAACATCGCCTTTAGAACCTGTATAATAAACTGTTTTTGTGTCTATTGCATAAATTGCTCTTATACTTGTGCTGTCTATTTTAAACTCTTTTATTGAAATTGCATCAATATTTCTTGGTTGATATTCTTTTTTACAAGAAGTATATAAAAGTAAAGCGAAAATAAACACGATTATTCTATTCATTTTTAATATTTTTATAGAACTAAAGTAAACAAATCATTTGTAGATAATGAAAAAAGCGTTGGTAATTTCTGGTGGTGGAAGCAAAGGTGCATTTGCGGGCGGAGTTGCGCAATATCTTATGAAAAATGAAGGCAAAGAATATGACCTGTTTATTGGCACTTCTACTGGTAGTTTAATGGTTTCGCATTTGGCTTTAGGTATGTTAGATGAACTAAAAGAGCTGTATACAAACGTAAGTCAGGAAACAATTTTTAGTAATAATCCTTTTAAAATTAGAAAAGTTTCAGGCGAAAAAGTTATAAGTATTAATCATTTAAACACCTTTTGGAATCTTTTAAATGGAAGAAAAACTTTTGGCGAAAGTAAGAATCTACGTTCTTTAATTAAAAAGAATGTTACCAAAAAAATGTACGAAGAAATTAAAAATAGTAGCAAAGAAGTTGTAGTTACTGTTTCTAATTTAACGGCAAATCAAATAGAGTATAAGTCTAGTAACGATTGTAGTTATGATGATTTTTGCGATTGGGTTTGGGGTTCTTGCAACTATGTACCATTTATGAGTTTGTTAGAAAAAAATCATTGTCAGTATGCAGATGGTGGTTTTGGTTCTTTAGTACCAATTAGAGAAGCAATTTTACGCGGAGCTACAGAAATTGATGCAATTATTTTAGAAACAGAAGTTACACAAATTAATAGATTGAATTCTAAAAATCCGTTTTCGTTGTTGTTTGATGTGTTCGATTTTATGCTAACACATGTAGAAAAACACAATATTACCATCGGAAAATTAGCCGCTAATAACAAAGATGTACAACTTAATTTGTACTACACACCTACTGTTTTAACTACTAATTCGTTGGTTTTCGATCAAAAACTAATGCGTAAATGGTGGAAATCTGGTTTTAAATATGCAAAAACAAAAAGAGAAGAAATAATGAGTGAATTTAGACCTGACGTTTTAGATTAATAAAATTTATTTTATTGTACTTCTAAAAAAGATATTTTACTGAAATTAAAAAAAATACAGAAAGTCTGAAATATTTTAGAAAGTAGGTTAGAACCAGCAATTAATTATAGATAGTGTAAGTATACGTTATTTATTTGTTATAAATCAATTCTATAATAGTCTTATCAATTCTTTTACCTTTTTCTTTGTCAATATTTATTATCGTTTCTCTTACTGTTTCTATTCTATGTGGAATTCCAGGGTTAAAATAATATTCATAGACATTTCTGTCTTCAATTTTGAAAACGGCTGTTTTAAAAGCTTTTTTCATTCTTTTATCTCCAAGTTTCATTTGTTTAAAAACTTGGTTAAGTATCTCTTTAGTATCATTTGGGTCTAGACTCATTTCTTGCTTAACAACACAAAAGCTTTCTTCAAAATCTACGTTTTCAAAATACAGTTTAGCTTTAGCTTTTATTGGCTTTCCTCCAAACATATTTGGTAATTCTTTATCATAAAGTAAAGGTTTTGTAATATCATACTCTAAACCCATAGGAAAATGAAAATATTGTAATTCTTTTAAGACTAATTGTTCAACTCCTTGTTTTGAACTATAAATTTGTTTAAAAGGTTGCATAGTCGTTTTTAAGGCCTCTTTTTTCTTTTCATCTTTATCACCTAGAACTTCAATTATATCGTCAAACATACTGTTCATAGTTTCGCTAACCTCTTTCCAATTTAATATTTCAATTAAGTCGCCAACTTCTGAAGTTTTATATTTAATTTCTGTTATTTTATATTTAGAGAATCTTTCTAGTAGTTTTTCAGGAATTTTATAAGCATTTTCTAAATCATTTTCATAACTCCATTTTATAGTATAAGAATTTTCTGTTGAGTCTATAACTGAAAAATTAGCAATGTAATCTTGCTTTTTATCTTTAGTTAATTTACCTTGTTTCCATTGTTGTTTTATTTTTGAGACTTTAAAATCATAACTATCTCCAATTGACCAATAAGAAACAAAAGTAACCTTTGTTGTGTCTATTTGACTAAATAAATTTGTTGAGATTAATAGTATTATAACTAAACTTAAAATTTTACTCATTTTTGTTTTTTTTTAATTTGCTACAACGTTTTAGATCAGTAAAGTTAACTTGTTTTAACAATAAATAAATTACAGATAAAAAATTAGATGTTTTTTTTGTAGGTAGGCGAGTACCAGTATTTTTTTTACACGGTATTGTAATTAGTTTACTTAATTTAATAACTCATTTTTTTTTAAATTTTTAGTTGGTAAGCTATAAATAAACAGCCTGATATGATTATTATATTTATAGCAGCTCGCGCTATCCATGAAAATTTTGAGTAATTAATTTTCGCATAGTCACTCAAAATTAGACTGAGCCCCATAAATAAAAACCATGGAGTTAGCAGTAAGGTAAATTTCCATTTTAATAACATGATCGCAAGGTCATGGATAAATCCACAGACAACAAAAGTGATTATTAGGGATAATGCTTGGGGCAACACGAGTTTAAGTGGTTTGAATATATATTTTCCCAGATAGTATCCCCAGATTGGATTCCAGTATTGCCAAAATATCGAAAACTTTCCAGCTCCTAGGGAACGATTCAACATATTGCGAAGTGAATCCTTATCTCCTAAAGGTACACCATTTCTTCTTTTTACGTAATCAGACAAATTCAAATTAGCAGTTTTTATATTCTTTGGTTTAATTAGTTACAGCTTTATAATAATAATAATAATAATACTTTTCTTTTACTAACCCCTTCTCTTTAAAATTAATACTACAAATACGCAGCAACCATGAACATCTTTTTATTTTTTTACATCAACATACATATTATTATGCGCCGGAGTTGCTAATTTAGAGTTATAAATTTCTGTAAATTCTTGAAGTTCTTGTCTAAAGTTACCTCTTACGCCAGTAGAAATATATTGTAAAGTTCTGCTTAATAAAGGATCTGAACGCTCGCCCAAAACACCTAAATTACCATAATTTTCTGCTAACTGAATTCCAGGTAGTGTTATTCCTGGTGTAAAACCTTCTGGATGATTTTGATTGTCTTTATTAGAAATTTCTAAAACAATAGGTTGCATTGCATACGTATGTTCTGTATTTAAATTATTGCCACTTCTTGTTAAGTTTTCTGAATCATACAAGGTAACAGAACCTACTTGTTTGCCAACAGTTTTGGTGCCTACTAATTTTACATCAATATAAGAACTTAAAGAATTAATAACCAATTCTGATGCCGATGCAGAGCTTCCTGAAACAATAAAATAAACACGAGATAAGTTTAAACTATTAATTGCTTGGCCAGTTTCGCTAATTTGGTTTGTAAAATTATTAATAAATCTATCTGCAGAAAGTGCTGCTAATACTTTATCGTTCCAAACTTCTTTAGAATATAATTGTCCGTTAAATTGCCCTGTAATCATGCCACCTAAATAGGTTGCAGTACTAACGGCACCGCCACCATTGTAGCGTAAATCTATAATTAAATCATTTATATTCTGGGCTTTAAAGTTGCCAAAAGCAGTATTTAATTGCTGATCATAAGAACTTGCAAATTGGTTGTATAGCAAATAACCAATCTTTTTTGTGCCTTCTGTAATTACTTTAGAAACCGCAATTGGGTTTTCTTGAATTTGTGTTTTATTTAAAGAGATGGCAGTTGCGTTAGCGGTAGGGTCTCCATTATTATAATCTGCAAAATTTGCGGTGTAATTAGTGTTGCTATCAAACAATAAACCTGTGTAATTGCTATCTGTAAGTTGTATTCCGTTTACGGCGTTAAAAATCATGCCGCGTTTTACACCATTATTATCGGCATCAGAATTAGGAACAACATACCTCACATAACCATAAATATTTACAGCACTATTGTTGTATCTTTTTAGACCAAACTCCATTCCGTTACTTATATTAATTCCTTGAAAAGAGTTTTCTAAGGCAACATAATCATCTACAATCCAAGAAAAACGGTCTATGTTACCAGGTTGATTTAAAAGACTGTTAAATGAATTTTCTGGAGTATTATAATTTCTAAAATGCGTGTATAATTCATTAAAATTTGCAAAACGATTATCTGCTAAATCTGGCATGTCTTTTTGCCATAAATAATAGGCATTTAGTCCTTTCCATATAAAGTAATTTACATCATCATTTACTGTTTTATCTGTAATGGTATCGTTCTCGTTTTTTGAACAAGATGTTATTAAAAGTAAAAGAGATACTAAGCTTAAATGTATAATTTTTTTCATATTGATAAATTTTTTAACTAAAATTCTGTTTTTTTTTTCGTTTTACTAAAAATATAATTCTAAAGTAAACACAAGGGCAGAGCTGTCGAAAAATTCATTTCGATTAATTAGTGTTTGGTAAATCTTGTTTTATAAATACCCCTGTATCTGTTTCTCTTTGGGCATTTGTACTATTATATATAAATTCTAAATCTGTAGCATTACAAGTTGAAGTACCCGTATTTCCTGAGGAAACATAGTTTAAAACTCTATTTAAAATTGGGTCTGATGTTTCTCCTAAGACGCCTAAATTTAAAATATTTTCATTTATGCATAGGTTTATGTTTGGGGTAAATCCGTTTTCATAGGTTTCCTAGTTTATGTTAAGAAAATTTAGCACAATTGGTTGCAAAACTACGGTATGTGTTTCTGTTCGGTTGGCAAAATCATAATCTTCAGAATTATATAAAGTAATAGCGCCAGTATTATTACCTGCTGTTTTACTACCAATAATATGCACATTAATATAAGGTTTTAAACTATTAATTAGCAATTCAATAGCAGAAGAACCTGTAAAGTTATTTCCATTTAAAATAATGTACACATCTGTTAAATTTAAACTGTTAATAGCTGTATTTGCATTTAATTTTGTTGGAAACTTTGTAACTAAAGAATCTGGTTGATTTGCTAAAAAC
>CAYWOM010000066.1:0-4465 GCA_964459905.1 uncultured Polaribacter sp.
TGATTTTCAGTAAGATGGACAACTTTTATTCTTTAAATCATAATGCACAACGGGTATTATTAGTAGTTTCTTGTCTTTCTTCTATGTTTTTATTGGAACAACAAATAATAAAAATTGCTATTAAAATAAGGGTTATTAATCTTGAGTTCATAAAGTTGCATTTATATTTAGACCAAATTTTAGGTTTAATTGTCTAAATTTTTCGAAGAAAATCGATAATCCTTTTAAAATCACTATTTTTGCATTCGCTTAAAACAAGATACAATGCGTACAAAAACCATCAAAAAAAATAAAATTAACGTTGTTACTTTAGGTTGTTCAAAAAACATTTACGATTCTGAAGTGTTAATGGGGCAGTTAAAAGCTAACGGAAAAAATGTGGTGCATGAAGACCCAGAAGATGATGGCAATATTGTTGTAATTAATACCTGCGGATTTATAGGCAAAGCTAAAGAAGAAAGTATCGATACTATTTTGCACTATGCAAAAAGAAAAGAAGCTGGCGAAATAGATAAAGTATTTGTGTCGGGTTGTTTAAGCGAACGTTATAAACCAGATTTAGAAAAGGAAATTCCGAATGTAGATCAGTATTTTGGTACCCACGATTTACCAAACTTATTAAAAGTGTTAGAGGCAGATTATAAGCACGAATTAATTGGAGAGCGTTTAACAACAACACCAAAACATTATGCGTATTTAAAAATTGCAGAAGGTTGCGATAGACCTTGCTCTTTTTGTGCAATTCCGTTAATGCGCGGAAAACACGTTTCTACACCCATTGAAGATATTGTTACAGAAGCAACAAAACTAGCCGAAAAAGGGATTAAAGAAATTATGTTAATCGCACAAGATTTAACATATTACGGTTTAGATATTTATAAAAAAAGAGCTTTGGCTCAATTATTAGAAGCACTTGCAAAAGTAGACGGAATAGAATGGATTAGAATGCATTATGCATTTCCAACAGGTTTTCCAATGGATGTTTTAGAGGTAATGAAACGCGAACCAAAAGTGTGTAATTATTTAGATATTCCGTTGCAACATATAAATACCGAGTTGTTAAAGTCTATGAAACGCGGAACAACGCACGAGAAAACAACAGCGTTAATTCATAAATTTAGAGAAGCGGTTCCAAAAATGGCAATTAGAACTACGTTAATTGTTGGCTATCCTGGAGAAACAGAAGCAATGTTTCAAGAATTAAAAGATTGGGTAGAAGAAATGCGTTTTGAACGTTTAGGTGCTTTTGAATATTCGCACGAAGAAAATACAGGTGCTTATGTTTTGGAAGATGATGTTCCTGCAGATGTTAAATTTAAACGTGTAAATGAAATTATGGAAGTTCAATCTCAAATTTCTTGGGAATTGAATCAACAAAAAATAGGAAAAACATTTAAATGTTTGTTTGATAGAAAAGACGGAGAATACTTCTACGGAAGAACCGAATCTGATTCGCCAGATGTAGATAATGATGTTTTAGTAGATGCAAATGAGCATTACATAAAAATAGGTGAGTTTATAGATATAAAAATTCACGAAGCCGGAGATTACGATTTGTATGGAACTCCAGTAAATATTAAATAGGCAATTAAGCTATTAAAGTGCAAAAAAACTCAATATTTTATATATATTGAGTTTTTTTTTGTTAGTAATAGCTTTATATATAGGTAGTTAGCATAATAAATATATATTCTAAAAAAGACTGAAGGAGATTGTAAGGTTTGTAATGAGGTGTTTTCTAAAGATAAGAAAGCAATTAAGAATAAAGCGTTAATTTTTAGAAATAAGGTTTCATAAAACCCAAAAGTAGTAAAAAATAATAATCCTTTTTTATTGTTTATAAAACACATCTACGTTAAAAATTTGTTAGATTGGTTTTCATAGTACTACAACCTTTAAAATAGTTGTATTTTTATAAAAAATTAACCAACCTTTATGAATTCTATTTCAGTTACTATTTGTTGTAAAAACGGTGTTATTGGTTTATGAAAGTAACACACCTACCCTTTAAGAAAACTGGTTTTTTCTCTAAAATGATGCTCGATTACTTAGATAAAGAAGAATTGATACGGCCATTTTATAATAATTTTCCCGATCTATCGGGTTTCCATGATCAAAAAGAAGAAAAAGAAAAATCATTTAGACTGCAATCTAGATTAGTGTTGGTCGAAGCTTTAAAAACCCAATATTTAGATTTCGATGTTTCAGAAAAAACGCAAGAAAACATCGAGCTTTTAAAGTTAAAAAATACGTTTACAATAACTACAGGGCATCAATTAAACTTGTTTACAGGGCCGTTGTATTTTTTATATAAAATTGTAGCGGCTATTAATTTGGCAGAAGAATTAAGTCAGAAATTTCCAACTCAAAATTTTGTACCAATATATTGGATGGCCACAGAAGATCATGATTTTGATGAAATTAATTATTTTAATTTTGAAGGTAAAAAAGTACAGTGGAATCGAGAAGATGGTGGAGCAGTTGGGCGTTTTTCTACAGACGGATTACAAAGTGTTTTTAATGCTTTTTCTAGTCAGTTAACAAATTCTAAAAATGCAGAAAAATTAAAAGAAATTTTTGAAAAAGGATATATAGAACATACTAATTTAGCCGCTGCAACGCGTTTTATTGCCAATAAATTATTCAGCGAGTATGGTTTGGTAATTCTTGATGGAGACGATGCAAATTTAAAACAAGTATTTATTCCTTTTATAAAAGACGAATTAGAAAATAAAACGGCATTTACCCAAGTTTCTAAAACCATTTTAAATTTAGAAAAAAAATATAAAATTCAGGTAAATCCTAGAGAAATAAACTTGTTTTATTTGAGTAAAAATTCTCGTGAACGCATTGTTGTTGAAGACCAAATTTATAAAATAAATAACACAGAAATCACCTTTTCTAAAGAAGCTATTTTAAAAGAAGTAGATAAAAATCCGTTAGCATTTTCGCCAAATGTAATTATGAGACCCTTGTATCAAGAAGTTGTGTTGCCCAATCTTTGTTATATTGGTGGTGGTGGAGAAATGGCCTATTGGTTTGAGTTAAAAGATTATTTTAAAACTGTTAATGTACCTTTTCCTATTTTATTATTGCGAAACTCTTTACAAATTATCTCTCAAAAGCAACAAAAAAAATTAAATAATTTAAGTATTTCTCATGAAGAAATATTTATGAATCAGTATAAATTACTATCAAAAAAAGTAATAGAAAATTCTGATATTGAAATCAGTTTTAAAGAAAAAAAAGCTTTTTTAAAACAACAATTTTCTGATTTAAAAGAAGTTGCTAAAAAAACAGATGTTACTTTTGTAAATGCTGTTAATGCTCAAGAAAGAAAACAAGTTAAAGGTTTAGAGAATTTAGAAAAACGTTTGTTAAAGGCAGAAAAAAAGAGACAAAAAGAGCTAGTAGAAAGAATTACAATGCTTCAAAATAAACTGTTTCCAAATGAAAGTTTAGAAGAACGCCAACGTAATTTTTCTGAATATTATTTAGAGTATGGAAGCATGTTTATAGATGCTTTAAAAAAATCTTTAAAACCGTTACAGTTAGAGTTTACTGTTTTAGAATTATAAGATTAAATATTGCTTGTCATTGCGAGAAAAAATGACAAAGTAATCTCATTAATATGTAGCAATTTTATTAAAAAGATTGCCTGTTTCTTACAATAACCAAATACAATGAAAGACAAAGGATTACATCCAAAAAACAAATTTAATAAAGGATACAATTTTGATGAATTAATTGAAGTAAATCCAATTTTAAAAGAATATGTATCAAAGAATAAATTTGATGTTATTACCATCGATTTTTCAGATCCAAAAGCGGTAAAAGAACTCAATAAAGGGTTGTTGTTTTGTTATGACACTATTTCTGTTTGGGAGTTTCCTGATGAAAATTTATGTCCGCCAATTCCTGGTCGTTTAGATTATGTGCATCATTTGGCAGATTTGCTTTCATCCGAAGAAAATATAAAAATTTTAGATGTTGGTACGGGTGCAACCTGTATTTACCCGTTGTTGGGAGTTGCCGAATATAATTGGAATTTTATTGCAACAGATATCGATTTAGATTCTTTAGATACGGCGCAAGATAACATCGATGATAATAAATTAGAATCTAAAATTGAACTACGCCAACAGTTTGATGAAAACAATATTTTAAAAGGAATTTTAGAGGAAAATGATTCTTTTTCTGCAACAATGTGTAATCCGCCTTTTTATAAATCGGCAGAAGAAGCACAAGGGGCAAACAGACGTAAAACAAGAAATTTAGGAAATAATGCGGTAAGAAATTTTTCTGGTAACAATAACGAATTGTGGTATGTTGGAGGAGAAAAAGCCTTTTTACATAACTATTTGTATGAAAGTTCTTTGTTTAAACAAAAAAGTAAATGGTTTACAAGTTTGGTTTCTAAAAAAGAAAATGTAGAAACTTTAGAAAAATCATCAAAAAAATTAGG
>CAYWOM010000066.1:4565-7151 GCA_964459905.1 uncultured Polaribacter sp.
TTTTTACAAACAAAATGTAAAATAGTATAGACTAGCATGTGTACAAAAACTAAGCAAATAAAAGCATATAACGGAACGCCAAAAATTTGATATGGCCAATAATATGTCCAAACACCTAAATAAATAGTAATTACTTCACCAAAAGCGGGCAATATAAAAGCCAACATAATGGCTAAAATAATTTTATTTTTTTGAGTTTGTTCTTTTAAAAGCGGAATTAAATTTCGTTCTAATTTGTATAAATAATGAAAAGCCAACATCCAAGCAAAAGGAAGCCACAAGGGTAGTTTTCTTGTAACTTCATGATATTCCCAATAACCATTTGCAACGCCCCAAGTTTCTCCAATAATTCCTCCAAAACCAGTTAACAACATTCCTATTAGTAAAAGCCAATTTTTGTTTGTTTTAGGTTTAATGATTTCCTTATATATATTATGAGTAATTTTTAGGATTAAAATCCCTGCAATAACAGCATCATGTTTTTTTAAAAAACCAATAAGAATTCCTGCAATTATTAATTTAATAAGCGCCTTTATAATTTCTACTGAAAATTGTTTTTTATAAATAATCATTTTAGTTTTTAGAGAGGGTAAAAGTAAGTTTTTTAGAAATACTTTTCCATGAATTATAAAACGCAAAAAAACCGAAGTAACTAGCTTCGGTTTTATATTGTAAAAAAAGTATTCTTATAAATTAGGAATCACTAATTCTTGACCTGGATGAATAACATCAGCAGATTTTAAGATATTGGTATTTGCTTCAAAAATAGCATTGTATTTAGATGCGTTTCCATAATACTGTTTTGCTATTTTACCTAAAGTTTCTCCACTTGTTACTGTATGATTTGCAAAAACGGTAGTGTCTTCTATTTCTATATTGGCAACAATATCTGTTGGGTTTTCTCCACCAACTGCTTTAATTTTATCCCAAAGAAGGTTTTTTTCATATTGGTTTTTTGCAGTTCCGGTAATATGTAACTGTCCGTTTTCTTCTTTAACATCGCCATTTTTAATAGCTAACTTTTCTCCTAAATCTAGTACACTTTGGTATTTTACTTTCATTTTTTTGTTAATTATTGAAATATACGAAAAAAAACAGAAATTTAATTTTTCTCGATTTTCTTTTTATTTACTTTCTTCTTTAATTGGTGTTGCCTTGTCTGCAATAATCCTTGTTTCTCTATTAGCAACTTCCCAAGCTGTATGAAACACTAAGCGGGTTCTGTTTTCTAACAAATCGTAGTTAATTTTGTCTGGTGTATCTGTTGGTTTATGATAATCTGCATGTGTTCCGTTAAAATAAAAAATAATAGGAATATTGTGTTTTGCAAAATTGTAATGATCAGATCTGTAGTAAAATCTATTCGGATCGTTTTCGTCATTATATTTATAATCTAAGCTAATATTTGTATATTTTTTATTAATTTCTTCAGATAAGTTGTGCAATTCTGTACTTAATTTGTCTGAACCAATTAAATATACAAAATTAGGATTGTCTTTATGTCTGTCATCAATTCTACCAATCATATCTATGTTTAAATCGCAAACAGTATTTGCTAGCGGGAAAAGCGGGTTTTCTGTATAATATTTAGAGCCCAACAACCCTTTTTCTTCTCCGGTAACATGTAAAAATAGTATAGAACGCTTTGGTCCTTTTCCGTTTTTTGCTGCCATTTGAAAAGCTTCTGCAATCTCTAAAATTGCTACCGTTCCAGAACCATCATCATCTGCACCATTATAAATTTCTCCATTTTTAATTCCTTCGTGATCTAAATGTGCAGAAATAACTACAATTTCATCAGGTTTTTCGGTTCCTTTTATAAAGGCAACTACATTTTCTGAAGCTTTTAATTCTCCTCTACGAGTGTTTTTAGTTAGCCATTCTGCAGAAACTTCTTGAAAATAATCATCGCCACCAATTGGTGATGCTATTTTTTGGTTCAAATAAAAATCCTTTAAATATGCTACGGCTTTTTTCTGTCCTGGTTCACCAGTATTTCTTCCTTCAAATTCGTCTGAAGCATAGGTAAATAAATGGGTTGCTAGGTCTTTAGCTGTAATTGTTGCTGCATATTTTGCAGATTGATCTACGTTTGCATTATTGCTTTTAGCGGAATCTTGGGTAGAGCTACAAGCCAAAAGTGCAAATGCACAAGTACTATATAATATGTTTTTCATGGGTTAAAAAGTGTTTTTTATATGATAAGAATTCTATTCAAAAGTAACAAAAAGTTATGTGCTTTCAAACTTAAATTTTCTTTACCACAAATTGCTGCAATGTTCTGTTAAAACTGATGAGTTCTTTTGGAAATAAATAATCAAAAGCGTTTTCTTCAATTAGCTTTTTTGGAGCTCCACAATACAATTTGTTATCTGTTAACAGAATAATTTCATCAGATAATTGAATAGATAAATTTATTTCATGAGAAGAAATTAAGATAGTTTTTGCTGTTTTTGAAACCAGCTTTTTTAACAAAGAAAAAATTATAATAGTGTGATGCATGCCTAAATGCGCTGTTGGCTCGTCTAAAATAATAATTTCTGTGTCTTGTGCCAAAGCTCTAGCAATTAAAACCCGCTGTAATTG
>CAYWOM010000067.1:0-7093 GCA_964459905.1 uncultured Polaribacter sp.
TATTTTCAAGAAAAAAACGAACAAGAAACTTCTTTAATATCTTCGGATGTTGCTATTAAAACGGGTTCTTTTAGTTATTTGCCAACATCTACAACGGGTAAAATTATTGACCATCAAGGGTATCATTTATCCTATTCAGAAAAACATGAACAAGCAGAATGGGTGGCTTATTCTTTAGCGGCAGCAGACCTTGTGTCTACAGACCGTAAACGACCTTATTTTAATGCAGATCCAAAGGTTATAACAAAATCTGCACATTGGCGAAGCTACAAAAACTCTGGTTACGACCGTGGGCATTTATGTCCTGCAGGAGATAGAAAACGAACTTTAGAAGGCTATAATGAAACCTTTTTAACCTCAAATATTTCTCCACAGAAACACGCCTTTAATGCGGGTATTTGGAATAGACTTGAGCAAAAAACACGCTATTGGGCAAAGAAATACAAGCATGTATATGTGGTAACAGGGGGTGTTTTAGAGAATAGTTTGCCCACTATTGGTAGCGATAAAGTTGCTGTGCCTAAACAGTTTTATAAAATATTATTAGATTATACAGCGCCTCAAATAAAGGCAATTGCGTTTTTACTTCCTCATAAAAATAGTAACAAACCATTGTATGATTTTGTAGTGTCCATTGATGCTTTAGAGCAAAAAACTGGCATCGATTTTTTTCCTGATTTACCAGACAATATCGAGAACTTGTTAGAAGCGTCTAATAGTTATAAAGGTTGGAGTTTTAGATAGATAAAACCTGTTTTAGTTTTTATACAATCTAAGCTTTTTTTTCTATGGGAAATATCTGATTTATCGATAGATAATTTTTTTTCCGAAACAGATAAGTAGTTTTTAAATATTCTCTAATTTTTTTTTGAGTTTTATTAACTTAAAAACAGGTAGTTATGTTTTAAAATTTATACTCACCCAAAGGTTTAGGAAAATCTTCTGGGTTTGCTGCTAAATGATAACGAGGATCATCGATTGCTTCTTCTATAATTCCTGTAAAAATAGGACTCGATTTGTGTAGCAGCACTTTACAATCTTTACTTAAATGTTTTAATTTTATTTTTTTACCTGCCGATTGGTATTTTTCAACCAAAGCAAAAATAGCTTCAATGGCAGAATGGTCTGAAACACGCGCTTCAACAAAATCTATTTCTACACTTTCTGGGTCATTTTTAACATCAAATTTTTCGTTAAAAGCAGCAATACTTCCAAAGAAAAGTGGTCCCCAAATTTCGTAGACTTTAGTACCATCTTCTTTTAAACGTTTTCTAGCTCTAATTTTTCGAGCGCTTTCCCAAGCAAAAACCAAAGCAGAAACAATAACACCTACAAAAACAGCAATTGCTAAATCGAAAATTACTGTTACAGTAGAAACAATTATTAAAACAAAAGCATCTGATTTAGGTATTTTTTTTAGAATTCTAAAACTAGACCAAGCAAAGGTTTCTATTACCATCATAAACATTACGCCAATTAATGCTGCAATAGGTACTTGTTCTATTAATTTGTCTGTAAAAAGAATAAAAGTTAGTAAGGTTAAAGCCATTATAATACCAGACAAACGTCCACGGCCACCCGCATTTATGTTTATAACTGTTTGTCCAATCATACCACAACCACCAGTGCCACCAAAAAGACCGCTTACAATATTACCTGCGCCTTGAGCAACACATTCTCTGTTTCCGTTTCCTCTAGTTTCTGTAAGTTCGTCTACTAAATTCATGGTCATTAAAGACTCTATTAAACCCACAGAGGCTGCTAAAAAAGCAAAAGGTAAAATAAAAGTGAAGGTATCTAGGTTTAAGGGTAAGTTTTGCCAAAGTTCTAGATTTGGTGTTGGAAATTCTCCTTTTAAACCCGTTCCTCCGCCTTCAATAATATAAGAACCTACTGTAGAGACATCTAAGCCAGAAAAAACAACAATAAAAGTAGTAATTAAAATAGCAGTTAAAGAGGCTGGTATTTTTTTAGTAATTTTTGGTAATATCCAAATAATTGCCATTGTTAAAGCAACCAAACCAAGCATTATATATAATTCTGTTCCTTGCATAAAAGTGCTGGTGTATTCTTTTACGCCAGCGCTAGAAACCTGCACAGATTTATGAGTAAACATTTTTACTTGTGCCCAAAAAATAACAATTGCCAAACCGTTTACAAATCCCATCATTACAGAATGCGGAATTAAACGCACAAAACGACCTAATTTAAAAACACCTGCCAATATTTGAATAATACCCATTAATATAACACAGCCTAAAAGGTAAAAATAGCCCATATTATCAATTGGAGTGTCAAATAACATTCCTTTGGTGTGACCTTCTGCAATCATGCTAACAAAAATTACAGCAACTGCACCAGCAGCGCCAGAAATAAGTCCTGGTCTTCCACCAAAAATAGCAGTAATTAAGCCGATTATAAAGGCGCCAGAAAGGGCAACTAAAGGATCTATTTGTGCTACAAATGCAAAAGCTACTACTTCTGGGATCATAGCTAATGATACTGTAATACCTGCTAAAACATCGTCTTTAGCATTTGGAGTTATTTTTTTTATAAATTCGGTCATAACTTATTTATTCCTCTTTTTAGAAGTCGGCAAAGATAATGCGTTTTTTTAGATAACTAACTCTCTTTAAAAGTATCGTATACAAGTTTTATATTTTTGTAAGAGTTTTGCAAGGCTTCTTTTGCATCAGAATTATTTTTAAAAAGAACTTTTGTAATTCCTTCTTCTAATTGTGGCGTTAATTCTTTTTTGTAATTAGAACTCATTAAAAACCAATGAGTTTCTTTTAGTTTCATTTTATTATGATAATAAACATGATACGTGGTTATTAATGGTTTTACTATTGTTAAGTTATAAATACCGCATTCTTCTTCAACCTCTCTAATAGCAGCAGTTTCTATGGTTTCTCCTTTTTCTATTCTTCCTTTTGGTAAATCCCACACATTATTTCTATAAATAAAAAGAATTTCGCTTTTCGGGTTTAAAACCAAGCCTCCGGCGGCAGGAATTACGTTAAAATTTTTAAGGAAAAACAACCAATCTTGCTCTAAATTATCGGTATAAAGGTTAATTCCATTTATTTTTTCATGTTGTAATTTATAGATAACTTCTTCAAAGACAATATTGTTAAATGTGTAAGTGGCATAGCTGTTAATATTTTTTGTAGAAGATGTTAGTGTAATTGGCTTCTCGTTTACAAAAACTTTATACATTTGCGGTATGATTTTAAACAAAGATACTGCAAAAAAAACAGCCGAACTTTTATTGCAGATTAAGGCAATAAAATTAAACCCAAACGAACCTTTTCGTTGGGCTTCTGGTTGGAACTCTCCTATTTATTGTGATAATAGAATTACACTCTCTTATCCGCCAGTTCGTATTTTTTTAAAGGAAGAAATTGCTAAAATAGTAGAGCTACAATATGGTAAGCCAGATGTAATAGCAGGAGTTGCTACAGGAGCAATTGCTATTGGTATTTTAGTTGCTCAAGAATTAGGAGTACCTTTTATATATGTTAGGCCAGAGCCTAAAAAACATGGTAGAAAAAACCAAATTGAAGGACATTTAGAAAGCGGACAAAATGTTGTGGTTATAGAAGATTTAATTAGCACAGGTAATAGTAGTTTAAATGCTGTAGAAGCTATCAAAGAAGGTGGGGGAGTAGTAAAAGGCATGGTTGCCATTTTTACCTATGGTTTTGATGTTGCGAACGCTAATTTTAAAGAAAAAAACGTAAGTTTAACCACTTTAAGTAATTATGATAATTTGCTAGAGCAAGCTTTAGATAGTAGCTATATTACCGAAAAAGAAACGCTTACATTACAGGAGTGGAGATCTAATCCTAGCAAATGGAAACAATAATTTAATATTTTAAATAATGAAAATAGAAGGTAATAAGGTAATTGCAAAAAAAACTCAAAAAGAAATGTTTGAGTTTTTAACGGATTTAAAAAACTTCGAACAGTTAATGCCAACATCTATTCAGAAATTTGAAGTAGATGGAGATTCTTTTATATTTGGATTAAAAGGAATGCCAGAAATTAGATTGGTTTTAAAAGAAAAAACACCTTATTCTAACGTTACTTTAGGTGCTGCAAGTAGTAAATTAGATTTTGAGTTGGTTGCAGATATCGAGGAAATAGATAGCAATACATCTGAAGTTAAATTAGATTTTAATGGCAAGTTTAATGCAATGATGGCTATGATGGTTAAAAAACCATTAACGAGCTTTATTGAAACTTTAACAGATAATATAGAGAGGGTTTAGGTGAAAAATAAGATTCTTCATTTCGTTCCTCGTTCTTAATGATATTGTACTTGTCATTGCGAGGAACGAAGCAATCTTAGCGTATTAATAATCTCAAGAAGATATTTTTTTAAGAAAAACTACAACTTCTTTTCTAAAGCTGCTATTCTTTTTAGCATATTTTCTAAAATTCCTTCTGGAACATTGTTAATTGTACCGTGATTGTAACCTATTACATTTCCTTTATTCGTTTTTACTTTATTAATTTGGCTATTTTGCTTTACCAATTCTTCAGGAGCAATCTCAAATAAATTACTAATACTTTCTAGGTGTGTTGCCCAAGAATTACTTTCGCCTCTCTCCATACGTGCATAAGCAGATTGAGAAATCTGTAAAGATTCTGCTACATGTTCTTGGCTCCAACCTTTTTGTTTATGTAAATCATGTATTTTAGTTCCTATTTGTTTATTCATGGTATTAAAAATTCTAATGGTTATTTACAAATGTACTAAAAAACCGATAATAGAACGGTATTACCCATTTTTAGAATAAGAAGGTAGTTGAAAATCTTTTAGTTTAGCAAACTGAATAGAATTGCTATCTATAAATACCAATTAAAAAAACGCTATTTACATAAAACATACATTTCCTTTTAAGTAAGGGCTAAAAATATTTTTGCAAAAATAGTCGTTGCTATGTACGACTTTAATGCTTCATAGAAAAAGAATAATAATTTAGTAAACAGCATTATTATGATAAAAATAATAGTTATTTTAGTACTGTTTATTTTTAATACAATTTTAAAATGAAAACATTAGAATTAACTCAATTAGAGTTAATCACAGGTGGTGATTGTGATCAAGCCGAAGGATTGTTAGGCTCTGCGGTTACAATTGGTTGGATTTTTGGACCTATAGTATATACCCTTGCAATTGCCAGTGCTGCAACTTATTGGACGTCCCAGTGTGGACCATCGGATTATAATTAAAATTTATTATGAATATAAAAATTTAGAACATGAAAAAAATAGAATTAAGTGATATGAGTCTTATAAATGGAGGTGATGGCTTTGCAGATGGTTTTTGTGCTGGTGTTGCATTTGCTGGTGTAGCTTCCATGTTTATTGCTATTGTTAATCCTTTCGCAGGGATGGTTTTAGCTGCAGCAAATGTAGCTTGTGCTGAATACGCATTTAATCAATTATAATTTAAGTAATTTTGTAATTGCCTCAATTAGTTAAATTGAGGCAATTCCTTTTAATAAGTTTTATGAAAAAAATATTGATTTTTACATTTTCGCTTTTAACTTTATCTAGTTTTGTAATAGTTTTTCTATCATTTTTTGATTATATACAAATTGAAAAAAGAGTAAATATTATTTTAAGCATAATATTATTTGTGTCAATTTTTTTTATGCTATTATTTAAATCTAGTAAGGTTAATGTTAGCGAAAAATAATTCCTTTGTATTTATTGTTTTAACATTTATTTTGTTACTTGTAGCATTCTTATTTAACTACTTAATTAATGTTAATAATTTAGTATATAATTTTTATTCAGAACAATTTGCACAAGAACAAATAGAGCAATTATTAGAAAACAAACAAAAATGGTCTTGGGTTGGGTATGCAATCATACCTCTATTAATTTTAATTAGAACTAGCTTGGTCGCAGTATGTTTAAGTGTAGGCTTGTTTTTTTATGAGAACGAAGACAAAGAACCAAAATTTAGTCAATTATTTAGAGTTGCTTTAGTTGGAGAGTTTATACTTGCTCTAGTAGGTTTCTTTAAATTTTTCTATTTTGCTTTTATAAAAACAGAATATACTTTACAAGACGCACAACAGTTTTACCCATTCAGTTATACTAATTTTTTAGATATTTCTAAAATAGAACCTTGGCTAGTATATCCGTTACAAACCCTAAATTTATTTGAGATAGGGTACTTTTTTGTTTTGGTCTATGGTTTGCACAAACTATTGCAAAATAAATATACTAAAAGTTTTGAGATAGTAGCTGTTAGCTATGGTACCGGTTTGCTTATTTGGTTGGGCTTGGTCATGTTTTTAACATTAAATATAACCTAATTGGTATGAAGAAAAAAGTAAGAATACTAATTGCACTATTGTTAATAAGTTTGGTTGGTTTTTTAGGCTATAAAATAACCAATACACTAAAAGCTAAAAAAGAAGCTGCAGAACGCATACAAACTATCCCCAACTTTTCTTTTTTCAATTTAGAAGGAACTGTTTATACACAAGAAAACTTACCAAATAAACCCATTGTTTTTGTCTATTTTAATTCAGAGTGCGATTTTTGTAAAACTGAAGCCACAAAAATACAAGAACGTTTAATCGATTTTAAAAATACGCAATTGGTTTTTATCTCTTTTGAAGATAAGAAAGCGATTAGCCAATTTGCTACAACATATCAATTAAACAACCAAGAAAATGTATTGTTTTTAGAAGATAGAAAAGCAACTTTTTCCCAAATTTTTGATGCCAATCTATTCCTTTTATTTTAGTATATGATACCAATAAAAAATTGCTACAAAAATTTAAAGGAGCCACTAAAATTGATGCTATTTTAAAAGTTTTAGATTAATTTTATAACAAACTGTCATTCCAGCGAAGGCAGGAATCTTTTAGTTTATATGCTAAAACAACTACTTTTTCTACTACACAAGAATAACAAATTAAAATGAATCAAAAATTAATTACAAAAACACATGTCTTACAACATGACCAGTCAGATTGCGGAGTAGCATGTTTACTTTCTTTAATACACTAACCCGTTGTGCATTATGATTTAAAGAATAAAAGTTGTCCATCTTACTGAAAAT
>CAYWOM010000068.1:0-7075 GCA_964459905.1 uncultured Polaribacter sp.
AAGAATTACCTTTTGGATTGTACATTACAAATTCTGTACAAGAAGAAATTGGTTTGCGCGGCGCAGAAATGATTACCCAAACCATAAAACCAAATGTTGCCATTGTTACAGATGTAACACATGACACAACTACGCCAATGATCGACAAGAAAAAAGCAGGACATTTAGAACTGGGAAAAGGACCAGTTATTGCCTACGCACCTGCTGTTCAACAAAAATTACGCGATTTAATTACCCAAACTGCCACAGAAAAGAAAATTCCTTTTCAACGTTCTGCACTTTCTAGAGCAACAGGTACAGATACAGATGCTTTTGCCTATAGCAATGGCGGCGTTGCGTCTGCATTAATTTCTCTTCCATTAAGATATATGCACACCACAGTAGAAATGGTGCATAGAGATGATGTAGAAAATGTAATTAAAATGATTTATGAAACCTTATTAAAAATTGAAGACGGAGAAACGTTTTCTTATTTTAAGTAAACATATTTTTTAGTTTCTGCCAGTTCGAGTAAATTTGTGACAAACGAACAAAAAATGTATCAAAAACATTATAATTGTGTTTTTGATACATTTTTTTATTTCCATCAACATTTCAATAAAAAATACCCAAACTAACAAACTGAATATAAACAATTAATAAAACATTTTATTTGCAAAATGGACGAACTTATAGATATCTTAACCCCACAAGGAAAACCAACAGGCAAAACAGCCTTAAAATCTGATGCGCATAAAAATGGTTGGTTTCATGCTACAGTGCACATTTGGCTTTTTACTTCGGATAAAAAAATATTACTTCAAAAAAGGGCCATCACTAAAAAAGTTTTTCCTGGCTTGTGGGACATTTCTGTTGCTGGCCATATTGGGGCTGGTGAAAAAATTTTAGAAAGTGCAAAAAGAGAAGTTTTTGAAGAAATTGGACTAGCCTTACAAGAAAAAGACTTGATTAAAATTGGTACAAGAATTCATCAAGTTTCACATGCAAACGGAATTAAAGACAATGAATTTCATCATGTTTTTATTGCTGAATTAAAAACACCTATAGAAAAACTTATTATTCAAACAGCAGAAGTTGATGCCATAAAATTATTTGATTTATCAATATTAAAAGACACAAAAAACCTCGAAAACGTTTTGCTTCCAAGGTTTCATGACTATTATGTTACTGTCTATAATAAAATTATTACTTATTATTTTTCTTAATAAGAAGAACACATTATTTTTAACTACTAACTATTTATAATACAAACTCTTACTTAACTGGTTTTTCAAAAAAAGAAGCTGCTAATTTACCTTTACTCACTAGAGGCAACGTAAATTTTGTTGCAGGTTTTGCAGGTTCTAAAGGCATTCCGTTTTCATCTTTTTTATACCAAGTGATTTCTTTAGGTAAAACCAAGCCATTTACGTTTTCCCATAAGTTATATCTTATTATTTTATAGTTATCATTTGGTGTTTTAGATGTAAACGTAACTGTGTACGCCAACCATTCCATTTGATATGTTTCTGGATGATAATAAACAATATAATTATCATCTGGCGTAGTTCCTTTATCTGAGGCATAAGAAATTTTATATCCAGGATATTCTATTCCTTTAAAAACTAAATCGGGTACTTTTTTATAGGTAATTCCGTTATCTGCCAACACAAAAGGCATTGCGTAAAAGTAAAAATAAAGATTGTAATAAAAATCTTTATTCCCCTTGTAACTACCATCTTTAGCTTCATCTAACCAAACTTCTTTGCCGTTATACCCTAATGAGTATGTTGGTGAGTTAATTACAACGTTTCTGGTTTGCAAATCGGTAGTATGCGCTTCTTCTCCTTTGTTAAAAGATAATACTTTTGTATTTCTCCAATTTGTTATTCCGCCGTGTTTTTCAAAAACCTTCCCTAATTCTTCTGGAAAATGCTCTTTTTTAATTGCTGTTTTTTTTCCCTCTTTTTTACAAGAAACAGCCGTAATGATTAATAGTAATAACAGTATTTTTTTCATTTGATTAATTTTAATGGTTTTGTAAAGTCGCAATTTATAAAAATTCTTACATTTAATTATTTATAATAAATAGTAAATTATATTTGTTGAATGAATTTTGAAATAATTTTTAATCTTTTTGTTAATAATTGGTACATTATTTTACTATTCTTTGCTGTTGCAATAGTATATTCTTCAGTTGGTTTTGGCGGCGGCTCTAGTTATTTGGCAATTTTGGCACTAACTGGTATTATTTTTACACAAATTAGAGCAACTGCACTATTATGTAATATTGTTGTTGTTTCTGGAAATGTGCTTTTATATTATCAACAAAAAATACTTAATTTTAAAAAAACACTACCTATAGTACTTTTTAGTATTCCGTTTGCTTTTTTGGGAGGAAAGTTAAACATTAGTCAGAATTTCTTCTTTATTTTATTAGGCTTTACTCTACTTTTTGCAGCAATAAGTATGTGGATTTCTAAACGTATTTTTTCTTGTAACCAAAAATATTTTCACTTAAACCTTAAAAAAAATGCAAGTTTTGGAAGTCTTATTGGTTTTATTTCTGGAATGGTTGGTATTGGTGGTGGTATTTTTTTAGCACCACTTTTACATCTTACAAACTGGGATTCTCCAAAAAAAATTGCTGCTACTGCTAGCTTTTTTATTTTGGTAAATTCTATTGCTGGTTTTATAGGACAGTATGCAAACCAAAATTTTAATATAGATTGGAATTTTACATCAATTTTACTGTTAACTGTTTTTATTGGCGGACAAATCGGTAACAGAATTGGAAATAATTTGCTCACACCTATTCAACTTAAAAAAATAACAGCTATTGTAGTTGCTATGGTAGGTTTTAAAATTTTATGGAAACATCTTTTTTAAAGTTTTCTATTAGTTTTAAAATTAACAATTACTAACATCTGTTTTGTTTCTATGTAAACAAAAAGATACAACTAATTAAAAATAATATTGTGTATTAAATGCAATCGAATATCTTTGAAACCATTAATTTAAAAATAAATAAATGTTAGAAAATATTTTTACACTACTTATGTTAGTAATGTTACAAGCGGTTTTAGGTTTTGACAATCTGTTGTACATATCTCTAGAATCTAAAAAAGCACCAACACAAGACCAGCAAAGGGTTAGAAAAGTAGGAATTTTAATTGCAATAGTTTTAAGAATTGTACTGTTGTTTTTATTAGTTTCTATTATCGATTATTTTCAAGAACCATTTTCTTTTTTATCAGGAAAAATTAAAGATGTAATCAGTTTTTCATTTAATGGCCACAGCATTATTGTTTTATTAGGTGGTGGTTTTATTATTTACACAGCAATAAAAGAAATATGGCACATGATTTCTACCAAAGATTTAGAGAATACTAATTTGGCAAATAAAAAGAGAACTAAATCTTCGAATGCTGTAATTTTTAGTATTATTATAATGAATTTAGTATTTTCTTTCGATTCTATTTTGGCTGCAATAGGCCTTACAAGTGCCATAGAAAATACCACAACAGCATTTATAATTATGACAATTGCAATTGTAATTAGCGGACTTTTAATGTTATTTTTAGCAGATAAAATTTCTGTCTTTTTGGCAAAAAATAGAATGTATGAAGTTCTAGGGCTATTTATCCTTTTTATTGTTGGAATTATGTTGATTACTGAAGGCGGTCACTTAGCACATTTAAAACTTTTTGGAAATGAAATTGTACCCATGAGTAAAACTACTTTCTATTTTGTAATTGCAATTTCAATAATTGTTGATATTATTCAAGGAAGGTATCAAAAGAAACTTTTAATTGAAAAAAGTGAATAAATTTATACTTTAAATAAAATGTTGTTTTTAACAAAACCAATTGTTTAATATCTTTATTTTTTTATTAAACAATTTAATGTATATTTGTTATGTTATAAACAAATTCTTCTAATTTCGAGTGTTTAAAACCGCTCGAGTCCCCTAAAATTAAGAAGATTTTTTAGACAAAAAAAATTCGCTGTATTTTAATACAGCGATTTTTTTTAAACAATATCCAAAATACTGTCTTTAATTCTTTGAGAAATAATTTGTAAGATTCTTTTATTTACTTCTGATGTATTATTGATATAAAACTCAAATTCATTGGTAGAAAAATGACCAATAATAAAACCTAAAGTAATATTCTTGTGATTACTATCTGTTTTAAAAATAGAGGAAACTTTACTTCTTTTTTTCTGTTCTGATAAGGCAACAAAATCAATTTTTCTTTTCTTAAGATAAGCGCTAAAAGAAGCTATTAATAATGCGTGTTGCATTTTTATAAGAGGCCTTAACGTTGTGTTTTGAAACTGCTCTATTACTGTAGTTCCATCATTAATTAATCCGGGTAATATAGGTCTTTCTTTAGTCATTTTCTAACAAATCATTTAACTCTAATTGATAATCGTATTGCAAATCTTCATGTAATTTTTCAATTGCTTTTTGTATCAGTCTAATTTGACTGTCAAAAATATTTTGCAAACGCGTACTTCTTTTTATTGATGGTGTAAATACTTTTAATTTCTGGCAGAAATACAACAACAATTCTGTTTCTGTTTCTTTCTTTTTAGAATATCTAATGTACTTTTTAATTGAAGTTAAAATTTTACGCATGCTTTTTCTTATGTAAAAAAAACTCTTTGTATTTATGTCTTCAAATTGTAAATCTACTTGTTCTTTTATGCTTTGTATATACCTTTCTTCGTTATGAGATTCGAATAACAAATAGCTAAGTAATTCTTTGTTTTCTTTTTTAAATCTCGCCAAATGTAAGCACAACTCTTTTAACTCATTTGCAGATTTATGCGAGAGTTCGTCTTTTAGTTGTTTTATGGTTACGGCTTTCAATATTTGCTTTCTTTTGTACAAAACCTCACAGGTAGTTATAACCTGTGAGGTTTGATTATGAATACCTAAATATTACTTTTCACTAGGAATTGTAACCAATTCATTTACGTCTTTTTCATAATCTACTCCAGCTACTTTAAAGCCAAAAAGGTTAAAAAATTCTTTACTGTAACCTTCTAAATCACCAATTTCTGATAAATTTTCTGAAGTTGCATTTTCCCAAAGTTTGGCAATTTCTGTTTGCACATCTTCACGCATTTCCCAATCATCAACCCTTATTCTTCCTTTTTCATCTAAGGCTAAATCGCCACCAAATAATCGTTGGCTATACAGACGCTGTATTTGCTCAATACAACCTTCGTGAATTTCTTTTTCTTTCATCACTTTAAACAATAAAGAAATATATAATGGAATTACAGGAATTGCAGAACTAGCCTGTGTTACCAACGCTTTATTTACAGAAACATAGGCTTTTCCACCAATGGATTTTAAAGTATCTGTAATTGTAAAAGCGGTTGCTTCTAAATGATCTTTTGCTGCGCCAATTGTACCGTTTCTATACACAGGTTTTGTAACCTCTGGGCCAATGTAAGAATAGGCAACTGTGGTTGCGCCTTCTGCTAATAAGTTTTCAGATTGTAAAGCATCTATCCACATTTTCCAATCTTCGCCACCCATAACCGTTATGGTATTTTCAACATCTTCTCCTTCAGCTGGGTTTATTGAAATTTCTGATACATTTCCTGTATGAAAATCTACTGTTTTGTTGGTAAAAACTTCGCCAATTGGCTTTAAAACCGATTTAAATCTTTTTCCAGATACTGGATGTGTTCTTACGGGTGATGCCAAACTGTAGATAATTAAGTCTATTTGACCTAAATCTTCTTTTATTAAAGCTACAACTTGTTGTTTTATCTCGTTAGAAAAAGCATCTCCGTTAATACTTTTTGCATATAAACCTGCTTTATGTGCATGATTTTCAAAAGCTGCAGTATTGTAATAACCTGGTGATGCTGGTCTGTTAGGACTCGCAGGCTTGTCAAAGAAAACACCAATTGTTGCTGCGTCTGAGCCAAATGCACTTGTAATTCTAGACGCTAATCCAAAACCTGTTGAAGAACCTAATACCAAAACTCTTTTTGCGCCTTCAATTTTTCCTTTCGATTTTACATAGTCTATTTGGTTTATTACATTTTGCTCGCAACCAACTGGGTGCGATGTTAAACAAATAAAGCCTCTTGTTCTTGGTTCTATAATCATTTGTGGTTGTTTTCTAAAGTGATAATTTAAATTGATATTGTAATAAAAAAAGCAATCTATCTATTAATTATGATATTGCCACGTAGTTCCTACTAGCAATAACAAACAATTATTTTTATGATTTTAAAAATTGGAGCACATTTTGCTCAATTCTTTTCAACACATTTTCAGTAGCTGCTTTTACAAAAACTTCTCCAGTAATTTGTTCATATAATTCTATATATCTGTTTGAAATTTCTATAATTTTTTCTTCATTCATTTCTGGTATTTGCTGGTTTTCTTTTCCTTGAAAACCATTTTCTATTAACCATTGTCTTACAAATTCTTTAGACAATTGTTTTTGAATTTCTCCTCTATCTTGTCTTTCTTGATATCCTTCTATATAAAAATAACGAGAAGAATCTGGTGTATGAATTTCATCAATCAACACAATTTTACCTTCTTTTGTTTTGCCAAATTCGTATTTTGTATCTACCAAAATTAGGCCTCTTTTTGCTGCAATTTCTGTTCCTCGTTTAAAAAGTTTACGGGTATAATCTTCTAAAATTAAATAATCAACTTCAGTAACAATTCCATTTGCTAAAATGTCTTCTCGAGAAATATCTTCATCGTGTTCTCCATTTTCTGCTTTGGTAGATGGTGTAATTATTGCAGTAGGAAACTTATCATTCTCTTTTAAACCTGCTGCCATTTCTACGCCACATAAAACTCTTTTCCCAAGTTTATATTCGCGCGCTGCATGCCCAGATAAATAACCACGAATAACCATTTCTACTTTAAATGGTTCGCATAAATAACCAACTGCTACATTTTCATCTGGCGTTGCCAACAACCAATTCGGAACAATATCGGCTGTTTCATGCATCATCTTAGTTGCAATCTGATTTAAAATCTGACCTTTAAACGGAATTTGACGCGGTAAAACAACGTCGAAAGCAGACAATCTATCTGTTGCAATCA
>CAYWOM010000069.1:0-7035 GCA_964459905.1 uncultured Polaribacter sp.
TTGGAAAATGTTAAAAAATAAAACTAACATAATGCTAACAGAAAATATTAAAAATTAAATTAAAAAGAACAGGTTAAAGGTTCATGAATATGGAAATATTATAAAAACCTCCAAGACAGTTGCTGGAAGTTATTCGTCTGGAAGAGCGTTGCCAAAATACGATACTTTACTTTTACTTTCAGAAAAGTTTAATGTTACTGTTGATGCTTTGTTGAAAGAAGATATAAGTAAAAGTAAAGACCAAAGTATAGGTATATACAACTTACAAGAGGTTTTTTTAAATGTTACCCAGCCAAAAGGGTTGGGTATTGTTAATGAAGAAAAAGAAAAATACGTATTGGAAGATTATAAAGAAAAATACTTTGCTCTTTTAGAAGAACAAAATACTTTAAATAAAAAATATATTGCTCTAAATGAGAAGTATAATAGATTAAAAAAACCTAATATTGCTAACTATAAATAGAAATTAAATTATGAAGAAAATTATTACTTTAGTATTACTATGTTTTGTTGCTATAACTATATTTAGCCAAGAAAAAGCCAAAGTGTTTAAGGTTAACGGAATAGAGGTTTATTTGCTTTCGGAACCAGTAAGAGAATATGAAGCCTTAAAAAGTAAAGGAAAAGGCATACAATGGGGTTCTTATATTACTGGCGGTTTAATAAACGAAAGTATTTCTACCAAGGTTACCAAGTACGTTAAAAGACTTACTAAACAATACGCTAAAGACAATACAAAATTTGATGCTATTATTTATTCTAACGGTAAACAAATGACTGCAATAAAATTTACTGATGAAAAAACCCCAGAGAATGATAGAGTTGCAACGGTAAATAAAATAGATGGGATTCCTTTTTTTGTTATGAGTGAGCCTTTACGAGAATACAGTTTTGTAAAAACTATTGGCGGTGGTATAAAATGGAAATCTGCAATTACTGGCGGACTTATAAATAACAGCATAGAGCAAGATTTAATGAAGTTTGCAAAAAAAATGAGCAAAAAGTTTAAGAAAAAACAAATTTCTGCTATTGTTTATGATCGTGGTAAAAAAGCAACTGCTATAAAGTTTTAAAAAATACCCCTAAAATAAGCCACTTAAATTTTAGTGGCTTTTTAGTTTTATAATACTCTTTCCAATGGTTTAACAGTTTTTCTGCATGTTCTGTTGGTGTAACTTTTATGTAGGTTAAAAAACTTTTTTCTGTAGTATGCCCTGTAATAGACATTATAGACAAGGTAGGAAAATTCATTTTATACAAATTTGTTGCAAAAGATCTTCTACAAGTATGCGAGCTAACAAGTTTGTGTTTTGGGTACATTCCTAATTTTTTTCTATAAACACCCTTTACTTCGTCTTTTACCATTAAAGAACCTTTAACAAGATTGTTTAAGGCTATTGCCTCACATACTTCTTTAAAATATTTATTAAATTTAACGTCAGAAATCATTCTTGGCATTCCTCTGTTTTTAATAATTTCTTTTATATGGTGGTGCAACGGAATTACAACTTTAACACCAGAAGAGTTTTTTGTTTTTTGTGGCTGCACTGTTATAAAATCTTGCTCTTCTTTTATTTCTGCTAGTGTTAAAAAATCTGAAACCCTTAAACCAGTCCATAAACCAATTATTGCAATATCTCTACAGTTCTGTAGTCTATTATTATAAGAAAAATTATGATTAAACAATAAATCGATTTCATTTTCATTTAAAGCAATAGAAACGCTATCTTCTTTTAGAACTGAAAAATTATTTTCTTTATAATCTGCATGAACATTATATTTAAACTCTTCTGCTTTTTTTAAAAAAATTTTAATATGTTTCACAAAATTTCCAATGGTGTTTTTAGAATATCCTTGTGTGTTTAAATAATCTAAAAATTCATCATAAACACTAATTGTAAATTTGGTTAAAATTAGTTTAGTACCTCTATGTTTTTCAAACTCCAACAATCTATTGTTAACCTTTTTGTAATGTTGCAACATTGTTGCTGTGTATTTTTTTTTTGTATTTCTATTGGTTAGCTCTGGTGCTTTCTTAATAAAATCTGTAACAAAATCGGTTAAGTTTTTAAATTGAATATTATTACTGGTATTATTTGAGTTAAATTCTTGTTGAAATTTATTTTTTAATACTTCTCTGGTAACTTCTATTTCATTAATTTCTAAATACGATAGTGTTTTTTCTAAAAATGTAGAATACTTTTGAAGGCTTCTATTTATTGCGCTTAAATCGGATCTGCCTTTAGCAAGTTTTCCTATCTTATTTTGTTTGTCCCAATCTTTAGGCGAAACATTAAGCCCTGTAGAATACACAAAACGTCCTTCGCTTTTAGAAATATAATATCGAATTATAATTAATGTATCTTTGTTTGCGTTGTTGTCTTTTAAAGAGAAGTACATATTGCTTTTAAAAATTGGTAACGCAAAGATAAGTAGTTACCCCAAACGTTACCACAAAACACCCTTTTTATTTTACAGTTTGAGAAAACAAGGGGTAAAAACATTGATAAAAACAACTAAAAACACCGTAAACGTTACGTTTTTAAAAATTATGCTACAAAAAGGCTGTTTCTGGAGGTACCACAAAAAAATCCGAACAAATTGTTCGGATTTTTTGTTTTGATATAATTACTATTTCATCATTAATAGATTGTTTAACTCAAGATTTGTTAATTCTCTCCAGCGTCCTCTTGGTAAATTTTTCTTTGTTAATTCTGCAAAAACAACTCTATCTAGCTTACTTACCTTGTAACCAAGGTGTTCGAATATTTTACGAACAATTCTGTTTCTACCAGAATGAATCTCAATACCTATTTCTGTTTTTGGTTGCCCATCTACATAAGAAACTGCATCAATAAATACTTTTCTACCTTCAATAACTACCTCTCCACGTAATTTTTCTAAATCTCTTAAATCTAGCTTTCTATCTAAAGAAGCATGGTACAACTTACGCACATTGTGTTTTGGGTGTGTTAACTTTTTTGCTAAATCTCCATCATTTGTAAACAACAACAAACCAGTTGTATTTCTATCTAATCTACCTACAGGATAAATACGTTCTTTAGAAGCATTAGAGACTAAATCCATTACTGTTTTTCTACCACGATCATCTTCCATGGTTGTAATATAATTCTTTGGCTTATTTAATAAAATATACTTTTTTTGTTCTGGAGTTATTGAAGTTCCATCAAATCGTACAACATCATCTGGTTGTACTTTATAACCCATTTCTGTTACTAAATTCCCGTTTACTTCTACGCTTCCATGTTCTATATATGTATCTGCTTCTCTTCTAGAGCAAACACCAGAATTAGCAATATATTTATTTAAACGGATTCCTGAAGATTCATCCGTTTTATGAACAGAATGCACTTTCTTGGTTTCTTTCTTTGGGCTTGTTCTGCTTAACGGCGCTTTTTTCTTTGTACTTTTTCTATTTAGAGGAGTGCTCTTTTTACCTTCTTGTCGTCCTCTCGACGAGTTTTTATTTGAATTCATTTTTAAAATTTTTGCAAAGGTACTGAAATAGAAGATTTTAATTCAACCTATCTATAACTTTTTCAACGATTAAAGAAGTATCAATAAAAACCATACACAAAACACCTATTAAGAGTAGTAATTTTAAAATATTATGCAGTCTTCTATATTGGTTTCTAGTTTTAGATTTCCATAAGTAAAAGCCAATAAAAATTAAGGTAATCATGGCAAAATAAAAATAATAACGCATATAACTTATAGCAGGATAACTAAACAAAAAAGCTATTGGAAACAGAGTTAATATTAGCAATAAAATTACTATTTTTTTTGTTTTAAGCTCGCCATAGGCAACCGAAAAAGTAGTATAATTATTTGCTAATGCACCTTTTATATTTTCTAAATCTTTAATCAATTCTCTTACCAAAATTACCAAAAATAAGAAAACTGCATGTACAAATATTATTTTTGAAAAATTTTTAAAATACACAAAAACTGCAAAAAACGGTAAAATTGTTAATGTTGTTGCAGAAATTAACCCTGTTAGCGGATATTTTTTTAATTTATGAGAGTAAAACCAAATTCCAAAAATGTACACTGCAAAAAATAACGCTGCTTTCCAGGAAATTAAAATTCCAAAAATAAAGCCCAAAAAGTTTAATAAAAAGTATAATTTTAATCTTGTTGATTGCTTTACATAATTATCTAAACCGGTTTTTAAAGGTCTATTAATACGATCAACCTTAACATCATAAAAGTTATTAATTATATAACCAGATGCTACTACGCAAATTGATGCTATAACAATGTACAAAAAATGCGAATCGAAAAGCACATTTTGTAAAGATTTTTGGGGAGAAAAGATAAAGATAGCTGCTAAATATTGCGCAGCTATTAAAACAAGAATATTGTATCCTCTAATTACTGATAACAAACTTAATACTTTGTAAGTTGTTGTTTTTACTTTAAAAGTAGTCATAAAAAGAGTTTAGAACCTATAAACGAGCTCTAATTTATAATCTTTTAGGCTTTGTTGTGCTTTTTTATAATCTTCTGTAAAACCTAAAATATAACCGCCACCACCAGAACCACAAAGTTTTAAATAATAATCATTTGTAGCAATTCCTTTTTCCCAAACTTTATGAAAAGCAGTAGGAATCATTGGCTTAAAGTTTTTTAGAACTATTTTAGACAGGCTTTTTACATTTCCAAAAAGAGATTTCACATCTCCTTGTAAAAAATCTGCAATGCAAGCATCTGTTGTAGTTGCAAATTCTTCGCTAATCATTTTTCTAAAACCTTCATTTTTCATCTTGTTCATAAAGATGTTTACCATCGGTTCTGTTTCGCCAATTTGCTCAGAATCTAATAAAAAAACAGCTCCTTTTCCTTCTTTTTGAGACGGAATTCCTGCAGGTTCTATGTTTGTTTTAGAATTGATTAAAATAGGCAAACTTAAATAACTATTTAAAGGATCTAATCCAGAGCTTTTACCATGAAAAAACGATTCCATTAAAGAAAAAACTTCCTTCAATTTTAACAACTTTTCTCTGGTTAGGTTTTCTAAAACTGTAATTTTATCGGCAGCATATTTATCATAAATAGATGCTACCAGCGCACCAGAACTACCAACGCCATAGCCTTGCGGAATTGAAGAGTCAAAATACATTCCGTTTTCTATATCTACTTTTAAGGCTTGTAAATTAAATGATACCAGCGTTGTTTCTAGTTTTAATAAATATTCATAAAACAATTGTAAGTTATCATTAGACTTCTTAGCTATATCAACTAAATTAGAGGTAGATTTTAATGCACCTCTGTAGGCATTAAAAGGTATGGCCAAGCCTTTAGAATCTTTTATAATTCCGTACTCTCCAAACAGTAGAATTTTAGCGTAAAATAATGGTCCTTTCATTTTTTTTCAATAGTAGTACAAAAATACAAAAATTAAATTTATTCTATTTTATTAAATATTTTTGTGGAAAGTTTTCCAAATTCCTATTTTTTCACCGCTACTATACTTTCCTTTTTCTTGAATTTTACCATTTTTATGATATACCTTCCAGCTTCCTTCTCTCAATCCATTATCATATTTACCAGATCTTTTTAATTCTCCTGAGTCATAAAATTCTGAAAATTTCCCTACTGGTTTTCCATTAATATAGTTTACCATCTGAAATTTCTGTCCATTTTCATGGTAGTAAGTAACCAAACCAACATAGGTTTCCTTATTTGCTTCATTGGTTGTGCTAAAACCTTCCATTTGTTTTTTACCAGATATATAATAATCAACAATCCAATAGCCAGCATCAATTTTTTTAGGAACAGGTCTATAGTAAGTAGCGTTTTCGTTTGAAGTTAAATTCCAATTAGAATCGAACCACACAGTGTCTTGGGCAGTTAATGTTGAAGTTAAAAACCCAACAACAATTACAATAAGTAGCGTTGATGTTTTCATAAGATATGTGTTTTTAATTGCTGAAGATTTTTACAGCTGAATTGCCCCAAAACCCACAGTATCACAAATATACTGATTTTTCTGACAATATTTAGATAACTGGTTATCTATAAATTGCTTCACTCTTTCCTTTTCGTTTTCTGGATACAAAACATGTACGTTTGCACCCGCATCTAATGTAAAACAAGTGTTACTCTTATTTTCTTGGCCATATTCCCAAATTTTATTAATAATTTCTAATGTATTTGGCTTCATTAAAATAAAATAAGGACTACTCGTTAACATCATTGCATGTAGCGTTAAGGCTTCACTTTCTACTAAATTAATAAAAGATTTTATATCTCCATTTTGAAAGATTTCTGCTATTTTTGATAAGTTTTCATTGGCTTGTGTAAATCTATTTTCTGCATACGGATGGTTATGCATTAAATTGTGCCCAACAGTGCTAGAAACCACTTTTTCGCCTTTGTCTACTAACAGAATAGCATCTTGATAATTTTCGAAAACCGAATGTACTTTATAAGGAAATTGAACTCCAAATAGGTCTGAACTACCCTCAATATCTGGGTGGTTTCCCCAAACAACCAAAGGTCCTTCTACACTTCTACTAGCGCTTCCAGATCCTAAACGTGCTAAAAATGATGCTTTTTTATTGATAAATGCTGCAGTTAAAGTTGGGTTTAGTTGCTTTTCTAAACTCATTAAACACATTGCAATAGCACTTAATCCGCTTGCTGAAGAAGCAATACCACTAGAATGTGGAAAAGAATTTTCTGAATGAATTGTCATTTCGTACTCAAAAATATACGGGCAATATTCTTTAACTCGATTAAAAAACGCTGCGATTTTAGGTTTAAATGCTTCTTTTTGTTTTCCTTCAAAAAATAAATTAAAAGCAACTTCTAAAGATTTTTCTTTCTTTATAAAATCAATAGTAGTAATTGTATGACAGTTGTTTAAAGTAAAACTGATAGAGGCATTTTTAGGAATTTGCGGATTACTTTTTCCCCAATATTTTACCAAGGCAATATTACTGGGTGTTTGCCAAGTAAAACTCGCTTTTTCCAGTAAGTTTATTATTGATTCTTGTATTAATTTTGCTG
>CAYWOM010000070.1:0-6991 GCA_964459905.1 uncultured Polaribacter sp.
AGCAGCATACAACAAATTACTATCTGAATATAAAAAGCAAAGAGATGCTTTTTATATTCAGATAGTAATTTGTTGTATGCTGCTTTTATTGGGCACGAAATGTTGCAGTTGCAAGCAGAAGAATCTTGGAGAATTTGGAATAAATAATAAATGCTTTAGGTTTTAATATCTAGATGGCTTGTAAATTATAGAACTTGTTACTATCTTTATACACTTAAATTACGGACCTTAAACATTGTAGATATGTTAGAAAAAAATGATAAAAACGTTGAAAAAGCGACAAGTAAAATCGAAGGAGCTACCAATGAAACTTCTGAAATTACTAAAGATTTAATAAAAGATGATAAGATTGAAGTAGATGAAACTATTGCTGCTGTTGATGAAATAGAGAAATCTGTTGCCGAAGAAGCAGAAAAAGACGCACCTAAAGAAGCTGAAGCAGTTGCAGAAGATTATACACAATTGTCTTTAGATGATTTAGTTTCTGAACTTAACAAAACACTTTCTAATAACCCTGTACAGAAAATTAAATCTCAAGTAGACGGTATTAAGAATGCCTTTAACCAAAAATTTGGTGCATTATTAGCAGAGAAAAAGGAAGTTTTTTTAGCTGAAGGAGGTAATTCTATAGATTTTCAGTTTTCGAGTCCAATAAAAGCAGCATACAACAAATTACTATCTGAATATAAAAAGCAAAGAGATGCTTTTTATGGCGATTTAGAAAAACAACTAAAAGACAATCTAGAAAAAAGATTGGTAGTCATAGAAAGTTTAAAAGATTTAATACAAAATGCAGATGCTGCAACCATGTATAAAAACTTTAGGCAAATACAAGATGCTTGGCGAGCTATTGGACCTGTTTCTAAAACACGTTACAATGATACTTGGAAAACTTACCATCATCACGTAGAACGCTTTTACGATTTATTGCATTTAAGTAACGACTTTAGAGATTTAGATTTTAAACATAATTTAGAAGAAAAACTTAAAATTATAGAAAAAGCAGAATCATTATCTGAAGAAGCAGACATTAATGTTGCTTTTAAAGAACTGCAAGACTTGCATAAAATTTGGAAAGAAGATATTGGACCTGTATCACAGGAAGTACGCGAAGATGTTTGGCGAAAATTTAGCGCAGCAACCAAGAAAATTCACGATAAACGTCATGAACATTTTCGTGAAATGCGATCTAAATACCAAGAAATTATAGAAAAGAAATTAGAAATTGTTGCCCAAATTAATGCATACGACACTACTAATAATACGTCTCATAATCATTGGCAAAAAAGTATAAAAGATATTGAAGCTTTAAGACAACAATATTTTAATGCTGGTAAATTACCGTATGCAAAAAGTGAAGAAGTTTGGCAACAATTTAAAGCGGCTACTAAGAAATTTAACAGTGCAAAAAATGTTTTTTATAAACAAGAAAAAGGAGGGCAACAAGATAATTTAAAGTTAAAAATTGCTTTAATAGAAGTTGCAGAATCTCTAAAAGAAAGCGATGATTGGGAAACGTCTACAAATACTTTAAAAAAGGTACAAGCAGACTGGAAAAAAATTGGGCATGTTCCGCGTAAGTTTTCAGACGATATTTGGAAACGTTTTAAAGCAGCATGTAATCATTATTTTGATCGTTACCATCAACAAAAAAGCGCAGTTAGTAATGAACAACAACAAATAGTAGATGCAAAAAAAGCATTTTTAGAATCATTAAAAGAAGACAGCGATTCAACAAAAGAAACTGTTTTAGAAGCTATAAAAAAATGGAGCGAATTAGGTAGATTGCCCAGAAATGTGCGTCATTTAGATGGTAAATTTAATAAGCAGATAGATAGAATGTTAGATGGTTTATCTTTAGATAAAAAAGAAATTAACATGTTAAAGTTTACAACAGTTGTAGATGGTTTAGCTGCTGATGATGATTTTAGAAAGTTAGATTCAGAACAATTATTTGTTAGAAAAAAGATAGATGAAGTAGTGAGAGAAATTCAGCAATTAGAAAATAATTTAGGTTTTTTCTCTAATGCAAAGGCCGACAATCCTTTGGTGCTTAATGTAAGAAATAAAGTAAATGAATTTAAAGAAGATTTAAGTACCTGGAAAGATAAACTAAGCTATTTAAAAAAATTAGATTATTAAAAAATATAGACACAAAAAAACTCGAAGTTTAACTTCGAGTTTTTTTTGTGTCTATTTTAGCGTATAATTTAAAAATTATATTAAGCTGTTACAGAAGCTTTCTTCGATTTTCTATAAATAAAAGAGTTAAAAATATTTCTCTTACCAAAGTTATTCATCGATTTTGCATTTACAAATTTTCCAAATAGAATTTTACTAACACCAAAATATTCATAAGTGTTACCGTCTGTAAAAGTTACTTCTAATAACATACTTTTATGGTGCCAATCTGCTACCTGAAATTCTGTAATTGTAGTTTTATAAGCCTCTAATTGAGCTTCTTTAGTTTCTGGTGCAATACTTACCAAAAAATGATAGCCATCTATAATTTGTGTGCTTTTAATTTCTGCTTCCGCTTTTTTATCTTCCTCTAAAAATTTATCTGGATGCCACTCTTTTACCAAACCTCTATAGCTGGTTTTTAATTCTTTTAAATTAATTGAACCTTCTACTTTAAAAAGTTTTTTATATTCTTTTATACGCTTCATTTCTGCTGTTTTCAAATTGCGTGCAAAAGTATTGATATTAAATTGATTATAACGTAGGAAATCTATTTAAGATATTTTTTTTTAAAATAGAAATTAAAATATTGCAATATCTAACGAAGTAGTTTTAAAGAAAACTGTTAGTAGAAAGTATTATAACCCCAGTTCTTTGCGTTCTGTGGTATCAGTAACACCATTTTTATTCCAATAATCAGATACAATTGTTTTTATTTTTTCAGCTTTTGTTGTGTGTTTTTTACCTCTTTTGGTTACTGTTTCTTTCCAACTTTCAATGGTAAAAGGAAATTTTTTTGTTGCTTTTATAGCTAATCTTCTTTTTAATTCTGAATATTCAATAGCATATACTATAAAATCTCCTTCTTCTTTTAAAGATGCTTTTGCACTGTATGCTTTTATTTTTTGATGATCTAAGGCTAGAAACTCAAAAGACGGAATTATTTTTAAATCTCCAATTGGTAATTTTTTAGGATTTACGCGTAAAATATTCCAAAGTTCGTTTTCTAAAATTGCTTTTTTAATTGATGTTTTTCTATCAGAATTACTCTCAAAATAAGAATGAAAATCAATGTTATATTGGTCACGGTTATTTAATTGAGCAAAGGTGTTTCCGCACCATTCTTGTGCAGAAAAAGAAATTTTAAGAGCGTTTTCTAAAGTATTAATAGGAGAGAAGGTACTTGTCATTAATGAGTATGGATAGATGCCTGTTATAAATTTTTTAGTGCTATTTAATTTTAAAATAGGAATGTTAGTATTTTTTTTATAATCTGCTTTTACTTGTTTTGTAGGTAGAAAATCTTCGGTAACATATACGTTTACGGCAGTTCCTGTATGTAGCTCTCCATACCTGTTTTGCGTTAATTTATAGGAAGTTATTTCTGCTTTTCCTAGATACCAGTATGCATTAAATTTCGAATGCTTTTGAGCTGGCTTTATGGAGTTTTGTGTTTTTTTTTCTATTTTATTAAGATAGCTATTATTATAAAAAAGGAATAAAATAATCGTTGCTAAAGTTGGTAGAAATATTTTTAAAGAAAGTTTCATACTGTAGTTTTTTATTGATAATACTAATTTACAACAATTTAAAAATGCTTAATAACAATTTAATAGGCATTAACATAATTTTGTTAAAAAAAAAGACCATCTTTAATGATGGTCTTTTTAAACAAACAACTAAAGTCTATACCCTAAAATGTAAACAAGTTTAATAAATTTTTATATTTTTAAAAACAGTATTTATTTTCTGCTTTTACTTTTTCTGCAATTTCGTTACGTAAATCTACAATATCTGGGTAGTTTGCATATTTAGTAAAACGCTTTAAGCCCATTAACATCATACGTTGTTCATCGCCTTCTGCAAAAGAAATAATACTCTCTTTTCCTTTTTCTTCAATTTTATCAACTGCGTGGTATAAATATAATTTAGACATTGCTATTTGAACAGATTGAGAAGCTTCACCAAAACGCTTCGCATTTTTTTCTGTTCTTAAAATAGCCGATTCTGCCATATAAATTTCAATTAAAATATCTGCAGCAGCAATTAATAATTGTTGATGTTGCTCCATCTCTGCACCATATTTTTGCAATGCAGCACCCGCTACCATTAAGAACGTTTTCTTAAGTTTTGCAATCATGTGTTTTTCTTCAGCAAATAATTCTGAATAATCTGGTGTGTCAAAAGAAGGAATTCCCATTAGACTATTCGCAACTTCTGTTGCAGGACCTAATAAGTCTACATGCCCTTTCATTGCCTTTTTAATCAACATGCCAACAGAAAGCATTCTGTTAATTTCGTTGGTACCTTCGTAAATTCTTGCAATTCTAGCATCTCTCCAAGCTGCTTCCATAGGTGTTTCTTCAGAGAAGCCCATTCCACCAAAAATCTGAATGCCTTCATCTGCACAATTTTGCACGTCTTCTGATACCGCTACTTTTAAAATAGAACATTCTATAGCGTATTCTTCTACACCTTTTAGTTCTGCTTCTTGATGTGAGTTTCCTTCAGATTGACGAATAGTAATTCTATCTTCAATATCTTTTGATGCTCTATAAGTTGCAGATTCTCCAACATAAGCGTTTGTGCTCATTTCTGCTAACTTTACTTTAATAGCGCCAAAATCTGCAATCGGAGTTTTAAATTGTCTGCGTTCTGTAGCGTATTGTACTGCAGCTGTAATTACTCTTCTTTGAGAGTCTAAACAAGCACCTGCTAATTTAATACGTCCAACATTTAAAGCATTCATGGCAATTTTAAATCCTTCTCCACGACCTGCTAACATGTTTTCTGCAGGCACAACTGTATCATTAAAAAACACTTGTCTTGTAGACGAAGCTCTAATACCTAATTTGTGCTCTTCTTCGCCTAAAGTAATTCCGTTTGCATTGTTTTTATCATACTCTACAATAAATCCTGTAATGTTTTTATCGTTTTCTATACGCGCAAACACAATCATTATCGTACAAAAACCTGCGTTTGATATCCACATTTTTTGGCCGTTAATTTTATAGGATTTTCCATCTGCAGAAAGTTCTGCTGTTGTTTTTCCAGAATTGGCATCAGAACCTGCACCAGGTTCCGTTAAACAATAAGCACCAAACCATTCGCCAGTGGCTAATTTTGGTACATATTTTTGTTTTTGTTCTTGTGTACCATATAAGGTAATTGGCATGGTTCCAATTCCTGTATGAGCACCAAAAGCAGTACTAAAAGAACCGGTTCCGCTTGAAATATAATCACAGGTTAAAAGCGTGGAAACAAACCCCATTCCTAGTCCACCAAATTCTTCAGGAACAGCAACACCTAAAAAGCCTAATTCGCCAGCTTTACGCATTACTTCTTCTGTTAATGCATAATCTTTTGCTTCAAAGCGGGCTTTGTGAGGAATGATTTCTCGATCATTAAATTCCATCACCGCTTCTTTCATCATTTGTTGTTCTTCCGTAAAATCTTCTGGAGTAAAAACGTCTTCGCAATTCGTTTCTTTTACAAGAAATTGTCCACCTCTTAATAATTCTTTTTTGGTTGTTTCCATTTTTTATTGACTTATGATGGTAAGACTTATGACTAAAAAAGTCTATTGTATTACCATTGTTATTTTTTATTATTACTAAAAATAAGCTTAATCTCTTTAGCTTATTTTATCTTCTATTTTTTAAGAAAGAAACTCAAATACACCAGCAGCTCCTTGTCCTGTTCCAACACACATAGTTACCATTCCGTATTTATTTTTTAAATCTCTTTTGCGCATTTCATCAAATAATTGCACAGATAATTTTGCTCCTGTACAACCTAAAGGATGTCCTAATGCAATTGCACCACCATTAACATTTATAATATCTTGGTTTAAGTTTAACTCTCGCATTACTGCTAAAGATTGAGACGCAAAAGCCTCATTTAATTCAATTAATTCGATATCTTTTTGTTGCAACCCTGCTTGTTTTAAAACTTTAGGAATTGCAGCAACAGGACCAATTCCCATAATTCTAGGTTCTACACCAGCAGCGGCATAATTAACTACTCTTGCAATTGGTTCTATATTTAATTCTTTTACCATTTCTTCACTCATTACCATTACAAAAGCTGCACCATCACTCATTTGTGATGAGTTACCAGCTGTAACACTTCCGCCAGCGGCAAAAACCGGACGTAATTTGTTTAAAATAGCTGTTGATGTTCCTTTTCTTGGACCTTCATCTTTATTTACGGTATATTTTCTAGTTGCTTTTTTACCATTTGCGTCTAAGTACGTTTCTTCTACTTCAATAGGAACTATCTGGTCTTGAAAACGGTTTTCTGCTTGTGCTTTTAAAGCTTTCATGTGAGAGTTAAAGGCAAATTCATCTTGGTCTTCTCTAGAAATTTTAAATTGATTAGCAACTGCCTCAGCCGTATTTCCCATGCCCCAGTAATAGTCTGCATGACCTTCTTTTATGGTATCGTAATTTAACTCTGGTTTAAAACCTGTCATAGGAACCGAACTCATGCTTTCTGCACCGCCAGCAATAATACAGTCGCCCATTCCTGCTTGAATTTTAGCAGCTGCCATAGCAATAGTTTCTAATCCTGAAGAACAAAAACGATTAACAGTTACACCAGGAACATCTACAGAATTTAATCCTACTAAAGAAATAAAACGTGCCATGTTTAAACCTTGAGATCCTTCTGGCATTGCGTTTCCAACAATTACGTCATCGATTCGTTTTACGTCTAAATTTGGCAATTCTTTCATCATGTGTTGTATGGTTTCTGCACCCAACTCATCTGCACGCTTAAAACGAAATACACCTTTTGGTGCTTTTGCAAC
>CAYWOM010000071.1:0-6916 GCA_964459905.1 uncultured Polaribacter sp.
TACCTCTAATTAGCTTTGCTACTTTAGAAGCTAGACGACCCAACGTTTGCCCGTCCGCATCAACTAAAACCCACTCCTTGTTTACGGTAGCGCTGTTTGCTGATACTGTTTTGTAACTTAATGTGTTCATAATTACACTATTAGTTTTTGTCTATTAATAATAACTTATGTTTTCCTTAAAAAAGGAGTGCAAATATACTAGTATTTATTTGATTGACAAACAGCGCTTTCCTTTTATTTTACTGTTTTTTACAGCTTTACTTTCTTAACTAATAATTAACATATCTTTAAGAAAACAGAAAGGTACTTTTGCTGTGTATAAAACTTGGGCCTTTTAAGCTTCTTTTTATCAAAAAAATCAACCTAAATTAATGAAAACCCTAGTAACAATAATACTATTTACTCTCTCTATCTGTGCAAATGTAAATGCACAAGAAACTATCTCTAAAAGAATTTATACTACTCAATTACTAAAAATAGCACCAATAATTGATGGCGATATTTCTGATGAAGGTTGGAATGCTGTAAAATGGTCATCAGATTTTACAGAAAAAACGCCAGATGAAGGAACTCCGCCAACACATCAAACAAAATTTAAGGTAATGTATGATGAGAAGTATTTATACATTGCTTTAAGAGCCTTAGATAGCAATCCAGAATTAATTCAACAAAGATTAAGTAGAAGAGATGGTTTTGCAGGCGATAGAATTAACGTAGTTATTGATAGTTACCACGATAAAAGAACCGCTTTTGTTTTTACAACAACTGCTGCTGGCGTTAAAGGTGAAGAAATTGCCACACAAAACGGGGGTAATTGGGATGCAAGTTGGAACCCAATTTGGTATACAAATGCAAAGGTAGATGATAAAGGCTGGACTGCAGAAATGAAAATTCCTTTTAGTCAATTGCGCTTTGGCGACGATAAAGAACAAATTTGGGGCTTTAATGTTAATAGAACTATTTTTAGACTTCAAGAACGTTCTTTATGGCAAAGAATACCAAACGACCAAGCTGGTTTTATAAGTGAAGCTGGAGAATTACATGGTTTAATCAACTTAAAATCTCAAAAACAATTAGAAATTCAACCATTTACGGTTTTACAATACGACACCTATGATCCAGAAATTAACAATCCGTACAGAGATGGAAGCGATTTTAAAATTAACGGAGGTTTAGATGCAAAAATAGGAATTACCAACGATTTAACGCTAGATTTAACCATCAATCCAGATTTCGGACAAGTAGAAGCAGATCCTGGAGCAATTGCTTTAGACGGATTTCAAATATTTTTTGAAGAGCAACGCCCGTTTTTTGTAGAAAATAAAAACATTTTCGATTACGAATTTGCAAACGGAAGTGATAATCTTTTTTACAGCAGAAGAATTGGTAGAAATCCGCATAGAACAGCCAATTTAGCAGATGGCGAATTTGCAGATGAACCTTTAAATTCAGCAATTTTAGGAGCAGCAAAATTTTCAGGAAAAACAAAAGAGGGTTGGTCTATTGGTGTTTTAGAAAGTGTAACTGCTAACGAGTTTTCACAAATAAGACAAGTAGATGGTGAAACAAGAGAGGAAATTGTAGAGCCACTAACAAATTATTTTGTGGGTAGAGCACAAAAAGATTTTAATGAAAGAAATTCGTTTATTGGAGGAATTTTTACTGCAACGAATAGAAATTTAGATGGTAATTTTTCTGAATTACACAAAGCTGCATATACTGGTGGAATCGATTTTCAGCACAACTGGAAAAATAGAGAATATTATATTGAAGGGAATACTATTTTAAGTCATGTTAAAGGAAGTAAAGAAGCTATTTCTGCAACACAACAAGATATTGCAAGATATTTTCAAAGAGTAGATGCAGATCACGTAGAGTTTGATCCAAATAGAACTTCTTTAACCGGTACAGGCGGACGAATAGAAATGGGAAAAAAAGGTGGTGGAAACTGGCGTTACAATGGTGGTTTTATCTGGCGATCACCAGAATTAGAACTCAATGATGTTGGTTTTTTACGTCAGACAGATGAAATGATTCAGTTTTCTCAAGTAAGGCATTTGTGGCAAGTTCCTACAAAAAAATACAGGGAAATTCAAGTTAGAGCAGAGCAATTTTCTGTCTATGATTTTGGTGGAAATTTAAACAGATCAGGTGCAGAAATTAATAGTAACATAACTTGGGTTAATAATTGGTGGACAGAAGTTGGGCTTGGTGGAAATGTAGAAAACCATAACAATTCTTTTTTAAGAGGTGGTCCTCGTTGGCGTTTTGCTAATGATCATTTTGCGTTTCTCTTTTTTGGTTCCGATAGAAGCAAGAAATTTAGTTTTACTTTAGGATATTTAAATGTAAAATCTGAAGAAGATGTTTTAAAAAGAAATAGATATGTGGTACGAATGAATTATCAACCGTTTGATGTTTTTAGTATGTCTTTAAATACAGAATATGTAAAAACACAAGACCGAAATCAATATGTAGATACCCAAGACTTTGGCAATCAAAAACGATATATTTTAGGAAAAATAGACAACCAAACTTGGTCTACCACTTTAAGAATGAATTACAGTTTAAACCCTAATTTTTCAGTACAATTTTACGGACAACCTTTTATTGCTAGAGGTAGATATTCTGATTTTAATTATGTGAATAACCCAATTGCTAGAAGTTTTAATGACAGAGTTAATTTGTATAATACCAACCAGATTACAGCAGGTTTAAATTCAGATAATACTGCTATCTTTAATATTGATGAAACCACAAACGGAACAACAGATTATAGTTTTAATAAACCAGATTTTTCTTTTGTTCAGCTACAAACAAACTTGGTTGTACGTTGGGAATACATTCCTGGATCTGAACTATTTTTTGTTTGGGCAAGAGGAGGAAATGATGCTGCAGACCCAGATTTTTCTTTGGGTAGAAGTGTAAGAAACCAAGTTTTTAACGCGCCAGCGCAAGATACTTTTGTAATTAAAGCAACATATAGATTTGTGAGGTAGCTTAAAAATCTGGCGCTATTCTAAAACTCATTTTCTCATTTGTTGATGGATGTAAAAAGGCAATAAACTCTGCATGTAAATGCAATCTATCTTGTTTTGTACCATACAAATCATCGCCAATAATTGGAGAATTTAAGCCGTTTTTATGTGCTGCATGTACGCGTAATTGATGTGTTCTACCTGTAATTGGATAAAAATATACACGTGTTTTATCGTTTTTGTTTTCGATAACTTCCCAAATGGTTTCTGCATTTTTACCATGCTCAAAACAGACTAATTGTTTTGGTCTGTCATCTAAATCTACACGTAGAGGAAGTGTTATTTTTCCTTTTTTATCAGATAAATTTCCATCTAATAAAGCAACATATCGTTTTTTAATGGTTCTTTTTATAAACTGACTTTGTAAAACTTTATTAGCTTCTTTGGTTTTTGTCAATAATAAAATACCCGAAGTAGACATATCTAACCTGTGCACAATTAAAGGCCCAGTTGCATTCGGATACTTCTCTTTGATTCTTGAATACACAGAATCTGTAATTTCTTTTCCAGGGACAGATAAAAATTCCGCAGGTTTATTTACGGCGATTAAAACTTCGTCTTCATAAATAATTTCTAATTCTTTGCCTTTTGATATTTCTTTAACTAATAAATTCTCATCCATTTTAATTCCATGTAACATATGGCTTAAAATAGGTTTGCATCTACCTTGACAAGCAGGATAGTAGTTTTTATGTTTTCTAATAGCTGAATTCGGTGAAATTCCCCACCAAAATTCTGCCATACAAACGGGTGTTAAATTGTTTTTAAAAGCAAATTGCAGTAATTTAGGCGCTGCACATTCGCCAGAACCAGCAGGTGGTTTTATAGCAGGATTGTTAAAAATATCAATAAGAGCTTTTGGTTCTTTTTCTTGATTTAAAAATTGAAATTTCTCAAATAACGTTTGTTGTAAATTAGCAGAAGTATCTTTTCGTAACTTTTTTAAAGCTGTAATTTTTTCTTCAAAATTGATGAGTTGTTTTCTGTTTTTATCAATTTTAGTATGGTAGTATTCAACTAATTCTTTATAAAAAAACTGATTATTAAAACTTTCTTGTGCTAATTTTTTAGATAGTTCAATAAAACTTTTTTTATCTAAATTTTCTGCAGCATCTCTTTTACGACTTTTTCTGTCCTTTTTTGAAAGTGTCATTTTCTTTCGCTGCAATTCTAAATCAGAATCAATTTCTTTCGATAAATTATTGACTAACTTTTTTAATTTCAGGTAGCGTTTGCTAGTTTTTAAAGCTTCTAATTCAATACTAATTTGTTCGATTTCTTTTTCACCTTTTCTATAAAAACTATTTTTAGTTCTTAAATCAAAAACAGGCGGAACAAATACATCTGGGCAAGTTTCATCTTCTAGTTTTCCAGAAAAAGCAGTTAAATAACCTAACTGGTTCTTTTGATTTTTAACCACCAAAACACCAAACATTTTACCAATAGCATTTTGTGCTTTATCAGAATTTAAACCAAAGTTATGTGCAAAATCGGTTTGATTTTCTAAATATTCTTGTACTTCTTTAACTGCAGTTTCTGCAAGAGTATGAGGTTGATAATAAAATGGAAACGTAAATTTTTCTGGTGGATTAACGCCATAAATATCCGTTTTAAAAGAATGAAATTGTTTCAAGAAACGTATTGTTTATTCACTAAAAGTTGCACGTTGCAAACGATCATTAATCGATCTTCCTAAGCCATTGTTTGGAAAACGTTCTGCAATAATTATATCTAAATTTAAACTATCTAATTTATGTAATGAATCATAAAGTTTAGCTGTTGCTTCTTGTAATAATCCATTTTTAGATAATATCACCTCTGTTAAATTCTCATCATTTAAAGAAGTTTTAAAAACTAAAATGCCAATTTTTTTATTAAGATGATTTTTAACTTCAGTTGCTACATCATCAACCAAAAAAGTTTTTGTTGATGGTGCATAATGTCTAGCCAACATTCCTGGCGCATCTGGTTGGTCTTCTTTTTTATTTTTGACAATTATTTTACCAACCACAGCTTCAATATCTTCTATTGCTAAAGCGCCTAATCTGTATATAATTGGTTCGTCATTTTTAAAACCAATTATGGTAGATTCTATGCCGTTTTTACAAGCGCCACCATCTAAAACCATCTTAATATCATTTTTAAAATAACCTTCTACATGCGCTGGTTTTGTTGGACTAATACTTCCAAAAGGATTTGCACTTGGCGCTGCCAAAGGAAACGTCAGTTTATTTAAAAGTTCTAAAGTTACTGGGTGATTTGGTATACGAACTGCAACAGTATCTTTGCCAGCAGTTATTAAATCAGGAATTTTTGCATTCTTTTTTAAAACCAACGTCAAAGAACCTGGCCAAAAAGCGGTTGCTAATTTCTTTGCTTTTTCTGGAATGTGCGCAACAATGTTTTCTAAAGAATCTACAGAAGCAATATGTACAATTAACGGATTAAAAAAAGGACGTTTTTTTGTTAAAAAAATACTTTTAATGGCTTTTTCGCTAAAAATATTTCCTGCCAAACCGTAAACCGTTTCTGTTGGTATGACTACCAATTGTTCTTCAGTTAGTAATTGTATTGCTTTTTGTATGTCTTTAGAAATGATGCTCATAATTCGATTGCAAAATTACGCATAAAAATTACGAGAACTTTATTAAAAACTCATTTTAAAACGGAATGGTTTTTGCCTTACATCAACATTTAAAATCAGCTAATGAAAAAATTACTACTTTTCTTACTTATATTTTTAGCAATACAAACATCATTTTCTCAAGAAAAATTTGGAAAACCTTTTCTTACAGGTTCTTTTAATTTAACTTTTGGAAGAAATGAGTATGATACTGGTTTTGGCGATGATGAGCCTTTTTTTTCTCCTGCGGCTCTTTTTTTAAGAACTGGCTTTGGTTATGAGTTTAAAAAAAGAGTAGCTGTTAGTTTTAATGTTGGTTTCGATTATCATTGGAATTACGCTGTTAGTGATTTTCCTACTTACGGTACTTTAAAATATAATATTACAGAAGATGAAGATGATACTTTTTTTGTTGAAGTAAGTTATGGTAAAATGTGGAGGCCTTCTCCAAGATATCCTGATGGCAATTATTATGGTTTTGGATTAGGTACACAAATTGCAGGTAACAAAAGATGGAATACTATTGTACGAATAGATTTTCATAGAAAAGGACTTATTGGTTTTAAAAATAATCGTTTAGATAGTGTTTCTCTAGGAATTGGTTTTTCGTTTTTTTAAAGAGTTCTAACTACAAATTTATTCTTCATAAATTCATTATAATTCGTACTGTGTAATTATATCTAGAGCAATTTTTCTTTTGAGAAAAATTGTATATGGGTGTTTTAACTATTTTATTAACTAGCTGATGGAGAAAATAATAAATCCGTTGGGTTATCTATGTCATACAAATATTCATAACCTTTTGTTTCTTTTTTACAAAAAGGTTCTAAAAGTTGTATCATATTTGTAAAACCCTGTATTGTTAAAATGCAAAAAAAAGTTTGATTGTCTTTGGTTAGAATTCCTTCATCAGATTTAAATAATCCAAAAATTAAATTGTAATTAATGGTGTTTATAAAATCTACTTGAGATAAATCTAATTTTTGTTTTTTATCAATAATTGTAGTTTTTAAGAGATCTCTAAAGAGAATTGCTTCGGCTTTGTTAAAATTAAAAAGCCTAACGATGTTTTCGTCAAGTCCATTTACGTTTTCGATATAATCTAATTCCATTTTTTTATTTTAATGTGCTTCTAACCAATTTTGTCCAATGCCAACTTCTACGTCTAAAGGAACTGCCATTTTAAATGCGTTTTCCATTTCGTATTTTATAATTGGTTTTATAATTTCTAATTCGTCTTTATGTACATCAAAAA
>CAYWOM010000072.1:0-6915 GCA_964459905.1 uncultured Polaribacter sp.
ATTGAAAAGCAGCAATACCATCTCCACCAACAAAATAACGTTCTACAGGAGGTGCACCAAGCTCGTTGTTATAAGAGCCTAAATATCCTAATTCTGCATTAGACATTAATACTAATTTATCTGTAAAAGGCGTATACCATTTTCCTTTTACATTAAATTTATAGTATTCTAACCATTTGTATTTCTCTGCTGCTTCTAAATTATTATAATCCTTATTATTTACCAATGAGTAAGGAAATGTAGCTTTTACACCAATAGAAAATTCTGAACCATAGGTTGGGAAAATTAAACTAGGTCCTGCAGAGTTTCTACTTAAAGTTGCATTGTAAGATAAATTGTTTAGAGTACCGTTGTCTATTCTAATACCACCTAATCCAAAACTATAATCACTAACAACTAGTGCTTGATAACTGATAGTTTGTGATAGCTGGAAAAAATCATCTGGCCATTTTAAACGTTGTCCTAAGCCAACAGTGCACCAATAATATTTAGACTTTGAGATTTATCTACATCAAAAGTGGTGTTGTTTATACCAAATTGATTTGATGAATACACAGAAACAGATAAAGATTTTGGTTTTTTACCACCTAACCAAGGTTCTGTAAAAGAAAAACTATAGGTGTTAAACGTTCTACTAGATTGTAACCTTAAAGATAATGTTTGCCCATCTCCCATAGGTAATGGTTTGTAGGCATCTTTATTAAAAATATTTCTAATAGAAAAATTGTTAAAAGATAAACCTAATGTACCAATAAAAGAACCACCACCATAACCACCTTGTAATTCTATTTGACTTCCCCCTTTTTCTACAACAGAAAAATTGATGTCGGCAGTTTTGTTTTGATAATCTGGTACAACATCTGGCGATACATTGGCATCAAAGAAGCCTAATTGGCCAATTTCTCTAATAGATCTAATAATAGCACTTCTGCTAAATAAATCGCCTGGCTTAACACGTAATTCTCTAAAAAGAACATGATCATTTGTTTTATCATTTCCAGAAACGGTTACCCTTCTAATACGTGCTTTTTCATCTTCTCTAATTCTAATTTCTACAGTAATAGAGTCGTTTTCTACTTTTGTTTCTACGGCATTTACTTGCGAAAACAAGAATCCGTTATCTTGGTAAAGCGTAGATAAATCTTCTGATGTTGGAGAGCCATCACCTTTAACACGTTCTTTTAAAACGGCACCATTATAAACGTCTCCCTTTTCTATTTTTAAGATTCTCATTAACTGATCATCTGTATATTCTTTATTACCAACAAATAAGATTTCTGCAAAACGATATTGTCTTCCTTCTTCTAAATTGATGTTAATATTAATGGTATTGTCATCATTCCAAGTTAATTTATCGCTTAAAATACGCGCATCTCTATACCCAAGTCTGCTATATTTATCTAAGATACTTTCTAAATCTTCTCTGTAATCTTCTTCTATATATTTTGATGATTTCCAGAAACGTCCAATCAGTTTTTCTTTGGTGTTTTTCATTGCCTTTCTAATACTTTTTCCAGAAAGTGCTTTGTTGCCAGTAAAAATGATATCTTTTATTTTTATTCTTTTTCCCTTGTCTACATATATAGACATATTTACGATGTTAACGTCTGAAGTATCCTTTTTAACATCTAAACTTACTTTGGTTTTCAGAAAACCTTTATCTGTGTATTTCTTGGTAATGTAATTTTTAGTAGTTACAATTAAGTTGTCTGTAACCATTGCACCGGTTTTTAATTCGGTTTCTTTTTTTAATTCTTTTACTTTAGATTTTTTAAGCCCGGTTATTTGAACGTTGTTTAGTTGTGGTAATTCTAGTACATCAAATTGTAGATAAATAGTGTTGCCGTCTATTTTAGCTAGGTAAACATCTACGTTGCTAAATTGCTTACTTTCATATAATTTCTTAATAGCGCTGGTAAGCTTGTCTCCTGGTAGTTTAAGTGGTTGCCCGTTTCTTAAACCTGTAAAAACTCTTACGGTTTCTTCGCTAAACTTTTTTAAACCGGTAACACTTATGCCGCCTAAAATGTATTCTTTTCCTTTTTTATAAGAAAGAGTACTAGCAGGTATCGTGTCTTTTGTTACAACAGATAAACTATCTTTTTGTGTTTGTGCGTTTGCATCAAAATTTAAAAATAATGCTATTAACATTATTGCAACAGAACTTAATTTTATAAAAAATTTATTCTGTAAGTTGTTCGCTTGTTTTTCCAAATCGTCTTTCTCTATTCTGATATTCTATGATTGCATCGTAAAAATGCTCTTTTCTAAAATCTGGCCAAAGTATATCTGTAAAATATAATTCGGCATATGCCATTTGCCATAATAAGAAATTACTAATGCGTTGTTCTCCACTAGTTCTTATCATTAAATCAACATCGGGCAAATTAAATGTATATAAATGGTTATTTATAGTATTTTCATCAATATTTTCTAAAATTAGTTCTTTATTAACAACTTTTTTAGATATGTTTTTGATTGCATTAACAATTTCTTCTCTTGAGCCGTAGCTTAAAGCAAAGGTTAATACAATTTTTGTGTTATTTTTTGTCTCAAAAATAACATCATTTAAAACTTTTTGTGCATTTTTAGGAAGCGTTTCTATATTTCCAATAGCATTTATTTTAACGCCATTATCCATAAAGCCAGCCAATTCTTTTTTTAATGAGTTAATCAATAAACTCATTAGGGCGTCTACTTCTAGTTTTGGGCGGTTCCAATTTTCTGTAGAAAATGTATACAAAGTAATTGCTTGCACATTTATTTGCGAAGCTGCTTTTACGGATTCTCTAACAGCAGTAAGAGCGTTTCTGTGTCCAAAAATTCTACTCATTCCTTTACCTTTTGCCCAGCGCCCATTACCATCCATAATAATGGCAACGTGTTTTGGAACTTTGTGTAAATTAATGCGTAGTTTTTTATCCATATTTTTTTATAATCCTTGAGAATAACATGCGGGTCTGCCAAAGGTGTACATTATTGATACCCCTGTAAACATATACCAATCTTTACCTGTACCACCAAAGTTTAAAGAAGGTATTCTAGCGGTAGAAAAATCTAAATCATCTTCAAAGGTATATCTAAATTTGGCTTCTAATGCAATTGCAAAGTTACCATATAATTTAGATTTAAAACCAACACTAACAGGTACTGTATAAGATATTTTGTTATCATAAACATAATTACTAGGCGTTGGCTCTGAGACTACTGTTTTATAGTTAAAAGCCACTAATTCTAATAAAATATAAGGAGTCCACGTTTTATCGTCTGAAGACAAATCATATTCATAAAAATTAAATTCCATTCCTAATGCAAATTCATTTATGGTGTTTGAAAAACTAAATTCAGAAACATCTATTCCGTTTATTAAAGGCAAATCTCTATCTGCATTTTTGTTATCTCCTTGTATTGGTAAATAACTATACGTTGCTCTTAGTGCAATTCTAGGATTTAAATTGTATTTAAAAAACACTGCTCCGGCTGGTTTATTGGGGTATATGTAATTGGTTCTACCAATATCTCCAACATAGTTTGTACCACCTAAAGAGATACCAACTTCATATTCTTGACTTAACAATAATGAAGAAAAGCTTACAAACACGATAAATAATATATTGTTTTTCATTCCTAAAAATAGCCTGCAAATATAAGAATTTCAATTTGCTTTATAAAGTTAATATTCAGTCTTTTTTGAATAACAACTTTTTTAGAGTTTTATTGTAAAATGATACATTAAAGATTGGTTTCATTTCTAGTGTCTTCTCCCCATAATAATTTAGTACGTAATGTTTGTAAGAATGATTGATTTTTAGGGATAATACTTTTTATAGTAAAAGTCGCTTTTTTTATAAAAACCTGAGTGTTTTTTGGTACGGTAGCAATTCTAGAATCTAAAGAAATTAAAAAATCTTTTTCCCTCGAATTAACTTCTAACAGAATGGTGGTTTCATCGGAAATAACCATTGGTCTTGCATTTAAATTATGTGGTGCAATAGGTGTAATTACTAAGTTTTTAGAATCTGGCGAAATTACAGGGCCATTGCAACTTAAAGAGTAACCGGTAGAACCTGTTGGTGTAGCAATTATTAACCCATCTGCCCAATAATTAGTTAAATATTCACTATTTAAATGCGTATTTACCCCAATCATAGAAGTAGTGTTTTTTCTAGCAATGGTTACTTCGTTTAATGCAAAATTAAGTTCAGTAAAATCGGCTATTTTTGGTATTGTTTCTATAGATAAAAGTGTTCTTTCTTGAATTGAATATTCGCCTTTAAGAATTAATTCGATACTTTCTGCAATTACATTTTTATTAATGGTAGCCAAAAAACCTAATCTACCTGTATTTATTCCTAAAATAGGAATGTCTAAATTTCTTGTATACGTTACAGCTCTTAATATTGTTCCGTCTCCACCAACAGTAAACATGCTGTCAAAAGAATTATTTAAATCAGAAAAATGAGAAAATGTTGGGTATTTTTTATCTAAAATTTTTCCTTCAATCAATAAATCATAAAACTGTTTTTCAATAAAACAAACAATATTATTTTCTTGCAGAACTTCTAGCAGAATTGTAATTTCTTTTTCTGCTGAAATTGAATAAGATTGACCGTAAACTGCTACTTTTTTCATTTTATAATTGAATTACTTATAAAAGCTGAATAATTTATTTTACACAACACCTCTTGTAATAACTACATCTCTAGGTATTTTTGTAAGTAATCGGATCTGTTTTTTAAATCTTCTAAATAAATATCATTCTCATGCGAAGAAATTATTTTGTAATTATACCTTCTAAATGTTTGTATAATTTCGTTAATTTCTTTGGTTACTATTTTTAGTGTTACTTGAATGTTATCATTAGTTTTTGCAGAAACATAAATACCTAATAATTTTACGCCATTTGCTTCTACAATTTGGGCAACTTCTCCCATAGAATACTCGGTTTCTATTTTTTCTATAATTAAGGTTTCGCTTTCTTCAATCATAAACGGACTCGTAGAAAAAACGTCTAAAACATCACCTAAATCATAATATCCAATATAGTTTCTTTCTTTATTTAAAACAGGAATAATATTGGTGTCATTATCTGCAAAAATCTTTAAAAGCTCTAAAACGGTTGCTTTTTCATCCGCAAAAAAAGAATTTAATAGGTGTGCGTGTACCTTTAATTGATCTTCTTTGTTTTCAATTGTTTGTATGTCGTCTTCTGCAAAAGAACCCAATAATTTATCATTCTCTATTACAGGAAAATGTGTAATAGGGTAGTTGTTAAAAACTTTTTGAGCACTTTTTATGCTGCCTTTTAGTTTAAAGGCTTTTATCTCTTTTAATATGTAATCGTTTATGTTCATTACAATACGAATATAGGATAAAATGATTAAATCAGTTATATTTGCAACCTAATTTTAGACTATGACAAAGTTAAGTGTAAATATTAATAAAATAGCAACTTTACGTAATTCTCGTGGCGGAAATGTGCCAAATTTATTAAAAGTGGCAACCGATATTCAAAAATTTGGTGCTCAAGGTATTACCATTCACCCCAGGCCAGATGAAAGACATATTCGATATCAAGATGCCAGAGATTTAAAAAATGTAGTAACTACAGAATATAATATAGAAGGCAATCCGATACAATCTTTTATCGATTTGGTTTTAGAAACTAAACCAACACAAGTTACTTTAGTGCCAGACGCTGTAGATGCAATAACTTCTAATGCGGGTTGGAATACCATTAAACATCAATCTCTTTTACAAGAAGTAATTAAAGAGTTTCAAGCAAACGGAATTCGAACGTCTATTTTTATTGATACTGATGTAAAGATGATAGAAGCAGCCTCAAAAACTGGAGCAGATAGAATAGAATTATACACAGAAGAATTTGCAACTCAGTTCGATTTGGGAAATAAAAATGCTATAAAACCGTATACTGAAGCAGCAGTGTTGGCGCAAAAATTAGGTTTAGGCATTAATGCTGGGCACGATTTAAGCTTAGAAAACATCAAATTTTTTAAACAAAACACACCTAATTTGGCAGAAGTTTCTATTGGCCACGCCCTAATTGCAGAGAGTTTGTATTTAGGATTAGAAAATGTAGTAAATATGTATTTGCATCGATTAAAATAATATTTAATTATCAATTAACAGTAATTAATTTTAATGTTATTTTGACGATAGGAGAAACTTCTTACTCTATCTGAGGTTTTTTAATCGCCTAAAAAGCCTTGTTTCTTAATAAATAATTAAATTAAAAGTTATAAATGGCTAAAAATAAAATTTTACATTCAACTATAAAAGGTGAAGGAAAACCGTTGTTAATTTTACACGGTTATTTTGGCATGTCTGATAATTGGAAAACATTAGGAAATGAATTTTCTAAAGATTTTGAAGTGCATTTAATAGATCAAAGAAATCATGGTAGAAGTTTTCATGCAGCCCCATTTAATTATGAAGTTTTGGTAGATGATTTGTACAACTATATTCAGCAACAACAACTAAAAGAAATCTATTTAATTGGGCATTCTATGGGTGGTAAAACAGCCATGTTATTTGCTGTAACCTACCCAGAATTGATTTGTAAATTAGTAATTGTAGATATTTCGCCAAGAGTCTATGAGCCACATCATAATGCAATTTTGGCAGGCTTAAATTCTATTGATTTTTCGGTGCAAAATACCAGAACTTTGGTTGATAAAAAACTAGCAGAATTTGTACCAGAACTTGGTATACGTCAGTTTTTATTAAAGAATGTTTATTGGGTAGAAAAAGGACAATTGGGGTATCGGTTTAATTTAGCTTCTTTAACAGTAAATAACCCAGAAATAGGAGCCGCGTTGCCATCTTTTACCATTTTTAAAAATAAAACATTGTTTTTAAAAGGGGAAAAATCGAATTATATAACACAAAGAGAAG